>JBEKOZ010000296.1:0-6346 GCA_049521275.1 Bryobacteraceae bacterium
GGGGTCGGTGATATTTTCCCTGGGATTGGCGCCGCTGGCTGCGTTCGGGATCGACCGGCTTCATCTGCCGGAGAGCGGGTGGGTGTCGCGGAGGGCGGGGTGGATTCTCGCCGGGTGCGCGGCAGTGCTGATGTTCGGGAGCCTGTTCTTTTACGCGGCGCGGGTGACGCCTGCGATTTCGGACGACCGGATGGTGATCACGGCGCTGGTCGCGCTGCTGCTCGCGGGATTGCTGGCGGCGTGGAGGTCGGGAGGCATTTCGGCGCGGGTCGGAACGGTGGCGGCGCTGGCGCTGGTGCTGCTCGAACTGGGAAACGTCACTGATTATTGGCTGCCGGCTGTCGCCGACCGGGTGCACAATCCTTATTTATATAAGCTGGCGTCCAATTACGATATCGCGGGGTACATAAAGAGTCAGGACGAGTCAGCCCGTTTCACCTACGACAGTCACGAAATCCCTTACAACATCGGGGATTGGTATGGAATTGAGGCGTTCAACGCGTACGCGGCCAGCGTTCCGGCCAACCTGTGGGCGCACCAAGTTTTTTCCCCTCGGGTGCAGGAAATTCTGGGGATCCGCTATTATCTGGGGAAGACGCCGGAGCGCCCGGATCAACAGCAAGTGTTCAAGGGCCAGGGCGGCATCAATGTTTACGAGAATCCGCACGCGTTCCCGCGCGTGTGGTCGGTGCATGAAGCGCGCAAAATTGCTGGATGGGAGCGGGCTCGCGCAGTGCTGGCCGATTCGGGGTTCGATGCGCGTAACAACGTGTTTCTGATTGATCAGAATCCCCCGAAGCTGGGATCGTGCCTGGGCGGTGATGAGGTGTGGATGCCGCATCACGAGCCGAATTTCGTCCGGATCGAGGCGCAGATGCAGTGCCGGGGGATGGTGATCCTGACCGATACGTGGTTTCCGGGCTGGCGGGCGACTGTGGACGGGAAGCGCGCGAAGATCGAGCAGGCGTACGGAATGGTGCGCGGAGTGGTGGTCGATCCCGGGAATCACACGATTGAGATGCGGTATCGGCCGTGGAGCGTCTACGTGGGCGCGGCGTTGAGCGTGCTGGCGGCGGGGATCGTGATTGTGGTGGTGAGGAGAAACGGGAGCGAAGCACCAGAGCCGGCTGTGCAACACTGAAAGAGGAGTTTCGGAACTTAAACCTTCTTCAGGTGTCCAACAGACTATGAGGTACTGGGCTTTCCTGATCGCCAAGCTGGTTGTCGCGGCCGGTGTTGTGTTCGGCATGGGAGTGCTCATCGACCAAATGCTTCCCGCTCCCAAGCCGTTTCTGGAACATGGGCCGTTCCCTGCTTCGCATGCGCTGGCTTATAGCATCGCGCTGATGTTCGAGACCCTGTTCGCGAGCGGGATGGTCTGGCTGATTGTCTGGGACCAGCGCTACCGCTGCCGGACCTGCCTGCGGCGGCTGCGCATGCCGATTCAAACCGGGTCCTGGACCAATGTTCTGCTGGGGGCTCCGCGGACAGAATACATTTGCACCTACGGACACGGTACCCTTAAGGTAGCTGAGCTTCAAATCACGGGCCATCAGCAGCCGGATTGGGAGCCGCACGAAGACATGTGGAAGGAACTGTTTTCGACAGAAGACACGCGACGTGGCCGTTAAGCTACAGATACGTAAATCCCTGCTAGTCCGATTTCTCCTGAGCCGCTGGGGAAAAGCGTTCGTCATCCTCAGCATTGTGGGGTTGACGGCGGCGGTTGGCGTTTTTACTTACTACTACGTAAAGTACGGGCGGATGATCGAGGACAAGCTCGCCGCGGGGCCGTTTGCGAGCACTTCCCTGCTGTATGCCGCGCCGCGGCCGGTGATGATCGGCGACGACGCGCAGATCCCGGAGATCGCCGCGTATTTGCGGCACTGCGGCTATACCGAATCGATTTCGAGCCGCCCGGGGTGGTATCACATCCGTCCCGACGCGATTGAGATCAACCCCGGACCGGATGCGTTCGATCCGGAGGGTGCGACGATCAAGGTGGATAAGAACAAGGTCACGCAGATCATTTCCCTGCGCGATCATACCGAGCGCACCCGCTTCATGCTGGAGCCGGAGCTGATGACCAACCTGTTCGACCGCGAACGGGTGAAGCGGCGCGTGGTGCATTACAGCGACATCCCTCCGGTGATGGTGAACGCGCTGCTGTCGGCCGAGGATAAGCATTTCTTTCAGCATCCCGGGTTCGATCCGGTGGGGATTGTGCGGGCGGCGTACGTCGATGTGAAGCAGAGGCGCGGCGGGCAGGGCGCATCGACGCTTTCGCAACAATTGGCCAGGACCTTATGGCTGGGGCCGGAGCGCGGCTGGCGGCGCAAGGTGCCGGAGACGTTCATCACGCTCTATCTCGAAAATAAGTTGAGCAAGCAGCAGATTTTCGAGTACTACGCGAATTCGATTTATCTGGGCAACGTCGGGAGTTTCAGCATCAACGGATTCGGCGAGGGCGCGCAGGCTTATTTCGGGCACGATCTGAAGATGATTACGCTGCCGGAGGCGGCAACGCTGGCCGGGCTGATCAATTCCCCGTACCGGCGGAATCCGTTTTACCATCCCGATCAGGCAAAAGAGCGGCGCAACGTGGTTTTGAAGCTGATGCGCGAAAACGGGCAGATTTCGCAGCGGGATTACGAAGACGCCGTCGCGTCTGCGTTAAAGGTCACGCGCGAATCGGGGGAATCGAACGATGCGCCTTATTTCGTCGACCTGGTGAACCAGACGCTGCAAAGCCGTTTCCAGGATCGCGATTTTCAGACCAATTCGTACCGGGTGTATACCACGCTCGACATGAATCTGGAACGCGACGCAGTCGCCGCGGTGCGCGAAGGGATCAAGGAGACGGACGAGCAGTGGAAGCGGCGGAATAAGAAATACGGCACCAACGACGAGAATCCGCTGGCGCAGGTGACGTTGATTTGTCTGGACGCGGAGACGGGCGAAGTAAAGGCGCTGGTGGGCGGGCGCAACTACGGAATCAGCCAGCTGGACCACGCGCTGGCGAAACGGCAGCCTGGTTCGAGCTTCAAACCGTTTGTCTACGCGGCGGCGTTCTCGAAGGCTTTGGCGGGCGGCTCCGGCGCGCTGACGCCGGCGTCCACGGTGATGGATGAAGAGACGACGTTTTACTTTGAGGACCAGCCTCCGTATGAGCCGCACAACCACAATGATAAGTACGCCAACGCGCCGGTGACGCTGCGCTATGCGCTGGCGCACTCGCTGAATGTTCCCGCGGTGAAGGTCGCGGAGATGACCGGATACGACAAGGTGGCGCAAACCGCGCGGCAGGTGGGCTTGAACATCGACATCAAGCCGACGCCGTCGATTGCGCTCGGGGCGTATGAAGTGACGCCGCTCGAAATCGCCGGAGCGTACACGGTGTTCACCAACAGCGGCCAGCGGGTGAAGCCGACGTTTATCAAAACCATCCGCGATCAGGCCGGTTCGGACATTTTCGACGAGACGCCCGAACGCAAGCCCGGGCTGGACCCCCGGGTAGCATACCTGGTCGAGAACATGATGGAGGAAGTACTAAGGTCCGGCACCGGCGCCGATGTGCATAATCGCGGGTTCAACCTGCCGGCGGCGGGAAAAACGGGAACGTCGCGCGACGGCTGGTTTGCGGGATTTACCTCGAAACTGATCTGCGTGGTTTGGGTGGGCTTCGACGATAACCGCGATTTCAAGCTGGAAGGGGCCCGCAGCGCGCTGCCGATCTGGACCGAGTTTATGAAACGGGCGCATGCCCATCGCGAATACCACAATGTACACGCCTTTTCGGCGCCGGACGGCATCGTTACCGCGGACATCGATTCGGAGACCGGCCAGCTGGCTACGGCGAATTGTCCGAAAACGCGCAGCGAGGTGTTCCTGGCCGGCACGCAGCCCATCGAAACCTGCACTCTCCATGGCGGCGGGACACACATTACGGATTGGAACTCGGATAAGAAGAATCCCGACGATCCGTCGAAGAGGGGGCGGGGATTCGTGGGACGTCTTAAAGCTATTTTCAAATAAGCCGATTGGTGGTAGACTGGTTTCAATATTTGTGAGGAGGCCTCCATGGTTTCCGGTTTGCTACTCGTAACGAGTCTCTGCTTTCAACTTTCGGGCGTTCAGACCGCTTCTACCGGTTTCCGGCCCAACACTCCCGCTGCTGCACCGTCCCAAAGCCCCGCGAACATTACCGCCGAGATGCGCGGCGACATCTTCATGGCGCGCAAAATGTACCGCGACGCCATTGAGATGTACAAAACGGGCCCGGTCGATTCCCCAGTGCTCGCCAACAAGATAGGAATCGGGTATCACCAGTTGCTGGATCTCGCCAGCGCGAAGAAATATTATAATCGCGCGGTGAAACTGCGTCCAGATTACGCCGAGGCGATCAACAACATGGGTACCATCTACTACGCGGGGAAATCCTACCGGCAGGCGATCAAACTGTATCAGAAAGCGTTGCGGCTGGAGCCTGATTCCGCTTCGATTCTGAGCAACCTGGGCACGGGGTACTTCGCGCGCAAGAACTACGAACTGGCGTTTGACGCCTATCAGAAGGCTCTGGCGCTCGATCCGGATGTGTTCGAGCATCGCAGCTCGATGGGAGTTCTGTTGCAGGAGCGCAGCGTCGAGGACCGGGCCAAGTTTCACTATTACGTGGCCAAAACCTACGCCAAGGCAGGCGATATCGAGCACGCGCTGATGTACATCCGCAAATCGCTCGAAGAGGGCTTCAAGGAACGGGACAAGTTCAAGCAGGAACCCGAGTTTTCGGCCGTGCGCAAGAACCCTGAGTTCGATCAGATCTTTACCGCGGAGCGCAAGGCTCTCTGACGCGTCGGGCCGTTGCAGTGGGGTGCGCGGCGCTCCTTTGGTCATGTGCGCGAGGCCCGCAAGTTGCGCCACACTACGCGCTGCTTCCCTTTGACAATCTCACCGGAGATGCGTCGCTCGATTGGATCGCGCACGCCGCTCCGCGTATCGCCGCACTCGAAATCGGGAGTATGGCGCGGCCTACCGCAACCATTGGCGACGCCTATCTCGAACATGCCACTCGATTCGTCCACGGATACTTCACCGGGTCCGCCGGCTCACTACGCCTGACGGTGGAGGTGGAGGATGCGGCCAGCCACAAGATGGTGGAGCGAGAGCGGATCGACGGCCCGGTGCTGTCATCGGTCAGCGCACTGGCGAAGCGTCTCGAACCAGGAGCCGGGCCTTTCCCGACCTCGAATGACGCGGCAACCGAGGCCTGGGGACGCGGCGAATTCGAGAAAGCGGTGACACTGGATCCGGAATTCGGTCCGGCATGGCTTTCCTGGATGAACGCTTTGGCGCGGGGGGGCGATCCCGCGGGCGCGGTTAAGGTGGCGGAGCGCGCGCTCGAGCATCCCGTCAAATCCGAAATCGACGGTCTGCGCATCGAGCTGGAGCGCGCGACGTTAGAGAAAGACTCGCACGCCGAGCATGAGGCGCTGCTCAAGCTGACGGCGCGTGTCGCCGATCCGCAGTTGCTGGCGAATCTCGGCTCGATCGAAGTGCGCGCCCGCGAGTTTCGACTGGCGGAGGGCGATTACAAAAAACTTCTGGCCCTCGAGCCGGACAACCCCGAGGCGATGAATCTGCTGGGCTATGCGTACGGCTTGGATGGCAAAATCGCCGATGCGGAAGCGAGGTTCGCCGAATACGGAAAGCTGCCTGGGCAGGAGCCCAACTCGGTCGATTCGCTGGGCGAGGTCTATTTCATGAACGGAGAGTTCGCCGAGGCGGAGAAGGCGTTTTTGCGCGCGCACGAGCTGAACGCGGCGCTGGCCGCGGGCGGCGATCTGCGCAAAGCCGCGTACGCGCGCTGGCTGACGGGCGATGTGCCGGGAGCGGACAAAATCTTCGGGAGCTATCTCGATTTCAGGGCCAGGATGAAAGACCCGGGCGTGGAGTGGGAGCATGCGGCGTGGGAATTCTCAACGGGGCGAAAGGATCTCGCCATCGCGCGTCTTCAGAAATCCACGTCTCCCAACGCCGCCATGCAACTGCGCGTGTGGCAGGGCGATTTAAAGTTGCCGTCGGATCTCGAGCAGTTGAAGAAAGCGTACGAGGCGACGCAGCCGGTTTCAGACGGTCTGTATCGCACGGTCTACGCGGAAGCGCTGGTCGCACACGGCGATCGGGAGGAAGCGAAACGCATCGCCGCCCGGTGGCCTTTGCCGGACTCCGCGGGCGAGCCGGTGCTCCAGTCCCTGGTGTTTCCCAAATACGTCGCGCTTCGCCGTATTCTGGGTTTATGAGTTTTTCGCGCCTCCTTAACGTCCATCAGAAATTTCCCGATCGACGC
>JBEKOZ010000297.1:0-6334 GCA_049521275.1 Bryobacteraceae bacterium
TCCCCAATAGTCCCAGACCCTGCAAACGTCAACGTTCTGCGCGTTATCAACGCGACAGTCAAACCAGTACCCATCTTCGACTGTCGAGACGTACACAGCTGCGGCCGAGATGCCATGCGGCCGAATCGGCTGCCATGCCGAGAATATGAATCCGAGACGGTAGGTAATAAAGATGGCTGCGGCGACAAGGAGGCCCGTGCCCGCGACAAGGGCCCAAATCCGGATTCGCCTGGTTCGCATAAAGGCGGGCGGCAGAGCCGTTACGCCTTTATCGGCTTATCGGAAACCTTCCACGTCTTCTCGTCGAAGTACAGCACCCTGCCCTTGCGATACGAATCCACCGCCATGGTAATCAGCACCTGCGCGCACGCCCCGGTCTCGACGTTCAGGTGCGGTTTTTCGCGCGTCCGCATGCAATCCAGGAAGTTGTTGATGTGCGTGGCCATGGTATCCGTCTTCTCCACCGGAATTTTGACCTCTTCCATGCCGAACTTGTAATCGTCGAACATCAGCCTCTTTTCATACTCCCCGTCGGCGTTGCGTTTCCGCGTGGTCTCGGGCTTCAGCGTGATGTGGTCCGTGGTGCTTTCGAACTGCCCGTTATCCACCATGATGATGGTGCCCTCGTGCCCGCGGATCAGGCCCGGAATGTGCGTCGAATTCGCCATCGACGAGCTCAGCACCAGCGAATGTCCTTCCGCGTACTCGGCCATCAGGTGGAACGTATCCGGCACTTCGCGTTTGTATTCGAACTTGGGACCGCCGTAAATTCCACCCGACGCCGTCACCTTGTGCGGAAACTGCGGCTTATCCCAGCAGATGTTCAGCGGAGCCACCACGTGATAGAACAGGTCCGTCGCGATGCCGCCCGAATAATCCCAATATTTGCGGAACCGGAAGAACCGGTCGGCGTCGAACGGATGCGCCGGAGCCTTGCCCAGCCACATTTTCCAATCGATGTAATCCTCGCCCTTGCCCTCGGGACCGGCGGCTTCGTCGATCGGGTAATTCCACTCGCCCTCCACCGAATCGCGATGGTAGGAGCCCTGGCTCATGATCATCTTGCCGATCATCCCGTCGGCGATGGCCTTCTTCGCTTTCCACCACTGATCGGCTGACGTCGTTTGCGAACCCACTTGCAGCACGCGCCCGGTCTCCTTCACCGTGTTCACCAGCATGTGCGCTTCTTCGATCGTGTGGCACATCGGCTTCTCGAGATAAATGTCCTTGCCGTTATCCATCGCCTCGAGCGCAATGCGCGCGTGCCAGTGATCCGGCGTGGCGACGATCACCGCGTCGATATCCTTCCGGTTGATAATTTCCCGGTAATCGAGATAGCCGTCGCACTTGTGATGGTCTTTGTTTTTCGTGACCCGGCGCTGATAGGTGTCCGCGACCGCCACGATCTGGCAGGAGTTGTTCTTCGCGCCCTGCTCAGCGAAGGTATTTCCGACGCCAGTGCCGCGTCCGCCGACACCGATCACGCCGACCGTAATGCGGTCATTGGCGCCGATCACGCGTCCGCTCGAACGGGCGCTCGAGCTTTTCGCAGCCTTCGGCGAGGCCAGGGCAGCTCCAGCGGTTCCTAAAGCCACGCTCACTGCGCTGGCTTTGCGCAAAAAATCGCGCCGGTCCAGTGAATTGTCTGAAGACATCGGGGGCTCCTTCTGATGGAAGACCCAGTTTACATCACTTATCGACAGCCTGGCGACACTTTTCGAACAGCTGGAGCAGCGTATCCACCTGCTCCTCCGGAGTCTTCGGCGACTTCCCGCCAAACCCCGCGCCCGACGACGTTTTGCCCAATCCGGTGGTCGTGCTGATGTATCGCATCAGTTCCAGCGCGACTTCGTCTTTGCTGGCTCCCGTGCGCGGCGGTGTTTCTTTTTCGTCCGTCATATAATTTCTAAGAGTACTCGATTCCCGCCTCCATGCCAACCGACGCCCGCCGTCTGATTCGAAAAATGCGCGGCGGCGCGCAGGCCCATCTGCTCGAAGCATCGGACGGCCACGCTTACGTGGTCAAGTTCCTCAACAATCCGCAGCACCGCCGGATCCTGGTCAACGAATGGATCTCCTCGGTGTTCCTGAATTATCTCGGCATCGCCGCGCCGGCCGCCGCCATCGTGCGCGTGTCCCAGGAATTTCTCGCCGCCAATCCCGAGGTTCATCTGCAACTGGGGCATCACCGGCAGGAGCCCGATCCTGGCTGGCATTTCGGCTCCCGTTTTCCGGGCGACCCGGCGCTTACGGTCGTCTACGATTTTCTTCCCGACAGCATTCTTGGAACCATCGAAAATCGTGCCGACTTTCTCGGCGCCCTGGCATTTGATAAATGGATGGGCAACGCCGATTCGCGCCAGGCCGTTTTCTTTCGCGCGCGATTGAAGGAATGGATTCCCGGCTCCGACGCCCATGCCCTGAAGATGGGCTTCGTGGCGCAGATGATCGACCACGGCTTCGTCTTCGACGGCCCCCACTGGCGCTTCACGGATTCGGCGATCCAGGGCCTTTATTTCCGTCCCGCTGTGTATACGCAGGTGCGCGGGCTCGCCGATTTCGAGCCCTGGCTGACCCGCATCGTCCATTTTCCCGACGAAGTGGTCGACCAGGCCGTGAAAGCCATCCCGCTGTCATGGCTAGCAGGCGATGAAGAGGCATTCGGCGTTCTGCTAGCCCGTTTATTGAAGCGCCGCGAGCGCGTTCCGGACCTGATCGAGAGCTCGCGCCGCGGGCTCATGAATCCATTTCCAAATTGGCGCTAAGTCTATTTCGTTTCTTTTCCAGCGCTTATCACGCTTACCCTCCCCGCCTCAAAATTTCCCGCTCTATCCTTCAATCGAGAGGTTGGCGCACTGATTCGGCGTCCAGCCCACCGGAGCGTGAGCGTCCATGGCCACCTCATCGACCGACGTTATAACGATACAGCCCAGTTCCCTCTGGGATATCAAAAGGGCCCGGGTAAAACCGGTAGGAGCGCTCCGATGGACATGTTTTTCTCTAAAATGTGGGGCCGGGCTTCAGCCCGCAGCCGACTTCAGGCGGCTCACCGCCGCTAATTCGACCGCAACAGCGCCGCCGGGTCGATCCGCATCGCCCGCACTGCCGGTCCAATCGACGCAGTCAAAATGACCAGCGCGAAAACTGCGCCCGCTCCACAATACACCGCGGGATCGGACGCCGCGACCCCGTGCAGTTGGCTCCCGACGAACCGCGCTCCCCACATCCCCATCAGCCCACCCAGGGCAACGCCCGCAAGCCCGAGCACCACCCCTCGCCGCGCGATCAACCGGATGACATCCACATTGGTCGCCCCCACCGCCACGCGAATGCCGATCTCCCGCAATTGCCGGTTCACAAAGTAGGCCAGAATGCTGTCGAGACCGATCGCCGAAAGAATTACTCCGATGAACGCGACCCCTCCAGCGAGAAACGCAGCCAGCCTGGGCTGCGAAAGTCGCGACGCGATGTAATCCTCGAGCGGCTCCGCTTCCGTCACCAGCAGCGCGTGGTCCTCGGCAATCGCCCGCCGCAGCGCCACTCCGGACAAAGTGCCGCGGCTGCTGCGCACGAACAGCGCAGGCTCCCGGTTGACCACCATCTGCGACATCGGCAGAAATAAATACGGCGTCGGCGTTTCATCGAACTCGTGATACTTCGCATCGCGAACGACCCCCACCACTTCGCGATCTTCCGTCTCTCCCTGGAGACGAATCCGCTTGCCAATGGCCGAATCGCCGTTCCAGAAGCGCCGCGCCGCGGTCTGGTTCATGATCGCCACCTGGCGTGGCTCGTCTCCCCGGAAATCCCGCCCGTCGATGAACCGCATGCGGAGCGTCTCGAAAAACTCCGCCGAAACGCCGGTTCTTTCGACCGGAATCTCCACACCCGAATCGGCGGCGCGGACCGGGCGCGCATATTGAATCAGCGTCGGAAAGATTTCCCAGGCCAGCGCCGCATGATCGACCCCGGGAATCGCCGCCGCACGCGCTAAAATCTCGCGGTCCTTCAGCGCGCCGGATTCAGCGCTCGAATCGGCGAAGGTGAGTTCCACCCGCGCGACGGTCACGCCGCCAGTCTGATAACCGGCGTTCGCGTGTTCCAGGGACGCCAGACTTTTTGCCAGCAGTCCCGCTCCGATCAGCAGCACGAACGAGAGCGCCACCTGCGCCACCAGAAACGCATGCCGCGCGAATGCGCCGGACCGTTGCGTTCCTTTCAAGGCCAGCGATACGTCGTGACCGGCAGCCTTCCACGCTGCGGCAGCGCCCGCGACCGCGGCCAGCGCCACCGACGCCACCCCCAGAAACGCCGCCGCGCGCCAGTCGAGCGCAATATCCACCGCGATCGGCACCAGGAACGGCGCGGGAAACGCTCTCAACCCGTTCGAGAGCGCCAGCGAGACCGGGATGCACAGCGCGCATCCACACCCGGCCAACAGCAACGCTTCGAGGAGGCTCTCGCGAACCAGCCGCCCCTTCCCCGCCCCAATCGCCAGCCGGATGCCGATCTCCCGTTCGCGCGCGATGGTGCGCGCGATCAAGGTGCTGCTCAGATTGCAACACGCAATCAGCAGGACCGCCAGCGCGACCGCCGCCAGCAGTTCCGCAAAGCGAATCGATTCCTCGCGCCTGCCCGGCCAGAACCGGCTTTGGATCGACGACAACAAACGAAACGACTGCACTCCGTTGGTCTTCGGATACTCCAGCGCGAGGCTCCGGCCCGCAACGTCGAGAGCCGCCTGAGCCGCCTCCATCGACACCCCCTGAGCCAGTCTCGCCACCATCAGCATCCAGCGAAACTCGTGCTGCGCGGGAAGGTCGAAGCGCCGGAAGCTCGCTTCCGTAGCGCCGACCTGCGCCAAGGAAATCCATGCCCCCGGAGGCTGGCCCCAATCGAGCACCGTGCCCCGATACCCCTCCGGCGCGACCCCGACAATCGAAAAGGCGCGATCGTTCAAGGAAATCTGCCTGCCCAGCACGCTTCGATCCCTGGCAAACAGGCGATTCCAAAGCGCATAACTGATCACGACAGCGGGCTCCGCGCCGGCGCGATGGTCGGCAGCGTCCAGGAACCGGCCCAGAGCGGGCGAGATGCCCACCACATCGAAATATCCCGGCGTGATAATTTCGGTCGAGAGCCGTTCGGTGTCCTGTCCGCTCCGCAGCCGTACGGGAAACCTGCCGAACGCCGCGCTGCCGGCGAAAACGGGCAATTTCCCAAGCTCCTCGAAATCCGCGTAGGAGGTCGAAGTGAAGGCCGGCGTTCGCCCCGCGGCGGACATGGTATAAACGGAAACCAGCCGCGCAGGATCGCGAACCGGCAAAGGCTTCCAAAATACCGCGTCCACCAAGCCGAATACAGTGGCATTCACCCCCAGCCCCAGCGCCAGCGAAATCGCGGCAGCGAGCGTGAACGCCCAATTCTTGGTCAGGACCCTAGCCGTAATTCGCAATTCATGCCACATAGTTATAGATTGACGGGCTCCGTATGAGAAGGTTACAGCAACGAAGAGAGCTGAACGGCGGTAAGATTTAGTTACGAACGGACCGCATGGCGCACAGAGATAGCTACGTCGATTGGACCGGGTGCGAGCTGGTGGAACGAATCCCCGGCAAAGTCTCGGGGCGTCCCCTTGTGAGCGGCACTCGCATTCTCGCGGATACGGTCGTTCAAGACGCCGAACTGGGTTCTCCGCTGGAAGAAATCCACGAAAATTATCCCGACCTGCCACTCGCGACGATCGAACGGCTGCTCTCATTTGCGCGCGCGCAATCCAGACAGACCGTATCGTGAAGGTTCTGCTAGATCACAATCTGCCTCACAAGCTCAGAACCAACCTCGGCAAACATGAAATCGTCACGGCTTCGCACATGGCGGAGGACAGCGGCATTGAGGTTTTTGTGACGGGTGATCGGAGCCTAGCCGACGAACAGAACCTGCTCGGGCGACGCTTGGCGATCGTCGCTCTCTCAGCCAATAACTGGCCAATCATCAAGGATCACGTTCCACGGATTCTCTCGGCGATAGAGAGCGCTGTCCCAGGTTCGTTTCAGGAAGTCGACTGTGGCCGCTTTAGCCGGAAAACGATATCCGACCGTTGACGGGCGCGGTATTGTAAAGGATACAGGCAAACATGGGTGCAACACATGGGTACAACTCTGACACAAACTCGGGCGGCTGAATTTCGCGAGGCGCTTGCCAACCGCGTCCTGGTGGCCGATGGGGCCATGGGGACCATGCTTTATCAAAAAGGCGTCTTCATCAACCGCTGCTACGACGAATTGAACCTGTCCCTCCCCGCGCTGGTGCGTGACGTGCATCAGGAGTACAT
>JBEKOZ010000298.1:0-6287 GCA_049521275.1 Bryobacteraceae bacterium
TGCGGCCGAGGAGTTTCAAAAACACGCCCAGGTCCTGCGCCCTGGGAATTACTTTCTCAATTCCCGAAACAGCTATGTGGATTTTGGGCGCGGAGCTCGACAGGCGGGCGTTGCCTTCATTTTCGACCAGGACGATGGCGCCCGAATCGGCGACCAGGAAATTCGCTCCGGTGATGCCCATGCCGGCTTGGAGAAATTTTTCGCGCAGCGCGGCCCGGGCGATCTTGGTCAAACCCTCCGGCGTGGTTTCGGGCTGCGAATGCAGATGCTTCTCGAAAACTTCGGAAACGTCCCCGATGGTTTTATGCAAGGCCGGGGCGATGATGTGAAATGGTTTTTCGCCGCCCAGTTGCAGAATGTATTCGCCGAGATCGGTCTCGACCGCCTCAATGCCGTCCTCTTCGAGATGGTCGTTGAGGTGAATTTCCTCGGTGGTCATGGACTTCGATTTGACGACGATTTTCACGCCGCGGTCGCGGGCGAGTTTCTGAATAAACGCGCATGCTTCGGGGCCATCTTTCGCCCAGATCACCTTCCCCCCGCGCGCTTCTATATTGCGTTCGAGTTGCTCGAGATAGAAATCTAGATGATCGAGCGTGTGCTTCTTGATATCGTGCGCATGCTGGCGGAGATCCTCATAATCGGGCGTGAGATTGTCGCGGCGGCGCTCGGTCAAGCGGGCGGTCGCGGAATAAATCGCCAACTGGAGCTTCTGGTCGCCCAGCGCGGCGGTGACGTCTGGAGTCTTCATCGCGAGGCGAGCACCTCGGCCAGATGCATGGTCCGGATCTTCGAGCCCGCCCGGCTCAGCGCGCCTTGGAGTTGCATGAGGCAGCTGGAATCGATGGATACGACAGTGGAGGCGCCGGTGCGCTCTATGGCTTCGATTTTCGTGCGGGCCATTCCGCCGGAGATTTCGGGGAATTTCACGGAGAAGGTGCCGCCGAAGCCGCAGCATTCCTCGCGCGGCTCCATTTCAACGAAGCGCAGGCCGCGGACGTTCTTCAGCAGCGTTCGCGGGCCTTCCTTGATTTTCAACTCGCGGAGCGCATGGCAACTATCGTGATAAGTGACCAGGCCGTCGAAGCTCGCGCCGACGTCTTCCACTTTCAAAACGCCGGTGAGGAATTGCGAGAATTCCCAGACGGGTGGAATGGGGGTGCCGGGCGGAAAGAGCTCGGCAAAATGATGGCCGATCATGGAGCAGCAGGAGCCGGAGGCGACGACGATGTTTTCCGCGCCCTCGAAGGTTTTTAGAAAATGTTCGGCGACGGCGCGGGCTTCATCGCGATAGCCGCTATTGAAGGCGGGCTGTCCGCAGCAGGTTTGGGCTTCGCGAAACTCTACTTCGCAACCGGCGCGTTCGAGGACATCGGCAATCGCCATGCCGACGTTCGGAAAGAGCTGATCGACTACGCAGGTGACGAAGAGAGAGACGCGGGTCATTTAGTGAAAAATGTTGGCCGCCGATGAACGCGGATGAACGCCGATAGCCAATTCTGTTAGCTTACAACGATGGTGCCTTCGAGGTACTTTACGGCGCGGCCGGCGATGCTGACGCGGTCGCCGCGATGTTCGCACCAGAGCTCGCCTCCACGCTGGGAGATTTGCCGGGCGAAGAGTTTGGTTTTGCCGAGACGCTCGGACCAATAAGGGATCAGAGTGCAGTGGGCGGAGCCGGTGACGGAGTCCTCGGGCACTCCTTTGGCGGGGGCGAAGAAGCGCGAGACGAAGTCGCAATCGGCGCCGGGCGCGGTGATGATGGTCCCGAAACGATCGATGGCCGCGAGCTTCTCCATGTTCGGGCGGACGGCGCGCACCTCGGCTTCGGTCTCGAAAACGCAAAGATAATCGCGAGCGCCTAGGACCTGCTTCGGCTTGGCGCCGAGCGCGTCGAACAGCTTGTCGTCAAACTTAGTCTCCGACGGCGGACGGGTGGGGAAGTCGAGGGCGTAGAGATCGCTTTCCCGGGTGACGACGAGTTCTCCGCTCTTCGAATCAAAGGCCACGCGGCCAGCCTTCGCTTCCTTGCGCAGCTCCATGACGACGTGCGCGGCGGCGAGGGTGGCGTGGCCGCAGAGGTCGACCTCGGCTCCGGGGGTGAACCAGCGGATGTGGAATCCGCCGTTTTTCCGAACATAAAACGCCGTATCCGCAAGATTGTTTTCGGCGGCGATGGATTGCATGGTGGCGTCGGGGAGCCAGACGTCGAGGGGGCAGATCGCGGCGGGGTTGCCTCCAAAGAGTTTCCCGGTGAAGGCGTCCACCTGGTAGATGGGAACGTTCATTCCTCAGTGTCGCGTGAGGGGAGGGGAGGGCGCAAGCCGTCCGGCGCTTTCACCGAATCAGCAAACTGAGAGCGATCTGGTCGAATCGCGCGCAGAATGCGTTGATATCCTCGGTGGCGGGAATCCCGATGACGAAGAAATGCGCCTTGGTGCTCTTGCCCAGCACGCGCACCATATATTCGACTCTGGGTTGCCCCGCTTGGTTGAATCCGCCGAGAAAGCTCAGCGCCGGCTGGCCACCCACTTGCCGGCTCTGGACGCTCTCCGGCACAACGTGGTAGTCGGGAAACCCCTCCTTCTGGCGCTGGCGCACCTTGGCGTTCATGCCCCCGACCAGCGAGGCCTCGACATTCTTAGGATAGGGCGCCTGGAGCGGGTGCTGATAGTAGAGGGCGACCTCGGCTCCCGATTGCGTTTCGCCGAAGGACAAGGTGGTCTCGTGGTTGCCCCAGCGCGAGCCGTTTCTCAAAATCCAGCCGGGGGTGAGCTGGAAGGAAACGGGAGCGTCGGGATCCTGAATCAGGGTCCCGCCGGCGAAGGTTGCCTTGATGAAGGTAGTGACATCGATGGCGGTCTGCGCAGCGGCTAGAGGGGCGAGAGCAAGGGCGGCGAAGGCCAGGAATGGGCGCATGAGGAGCCTCCTCTGGCTCAGTGTAACATCGGTGAGGGGATTGGCAACGGCGCAAATCGGCTTTGGTTATGCTGAGTGCGTGAAGGTGCGCGATGTGTTAAAAACGCTCCATCAGGATGGATGGATCTTAAAGAACCAGGAAGGAAGCCATCGGCAGTATGTTCATCCGAGGAAGCCGGGTAAGGTCACCATCGCCGGACACCCGTCTGACGAACTGGACCCAAAGACGAAGAAGTCTATACTAAAGCAAGCTGGTCTGATATGAAAGCGTACCCTATTCTGATTGCTTCGACTAGGACCGGATTCAGCGCGCACGTTCCAGATCTTCCGGGGTGTGTCGCGACCGGTCGTACGCTCGAAATCGTCAAGCGGCGGATGGCTAAGGCGATCGAGATGCACTTGAAGGCGATGCGCGAGGACGGGGACGAGGTTCCCGAGCCGTCCGTTCTTGAGCTGGTTGAGGTTCGGTAAGAAGAAAAACACAGACTGAAGTCTGTGCCACCTGGCGCTGAAGGCGGGGTATACTGGCGCGGTGAAGTTTCCGATTCTGGTCATCTTATCCTGTGGCGCGGTTTGCGGGCAGCCTAAGCGGTATGATTGTCACCGCGGCGGGCCTGTGAAAATCGACGGGCGGTTGGACGATGCGGCCTGGAGCAAAGCTGCCTGGACGGATGCATTCGTCGATATCGCCAACGATAAAACGCCGCGGTTCCGGACTCGCGTCAAGATGTTGTGGGATGACGTGTACCTCTATATCGGAGCGGAGCTGGAGGAGCCGGATGTCTGGGCTACGCTGACTGCGCACGATTCTGTTATTTTTCACGACAACGATTTCGAAGTGTTCTTGAATCCGACGGGCGACACCTTGAAGTATTTCGAATTTGAAATCAACGCGCTGAACACGGGGTGGGATTTATTTCTGCCGAAGCCGTACAACAAAGGCGGAACGGCGGACAACGGATGGGAGATGCCGGGGTACAAATCGGCGGTTGCGATCGATGGGACGTTGAACGATCCGCGCGACCGGGACAAGGGATGGTCGGTCGAGCTGGCGCTGCCTTGGAGTGCGTTTGTCGAGAGAAGCGGGAAGGGTCGTCCGCGGGAGGGCGAAGAATGGAGGATGAATTTTTCGCGGGTCGAATGGCAGGTTCAGGTGGTGAACGGGAAATACGAAAAGATCGCGGGATTGGCGGAAGACAACTGGGTGTGGTCGCCGCAGGGGGTGGTGAATATGCATGTGCCGGAGAGGTGGGGAGTGGTGCGATTCTTGAAGTAGGCCAAATGCCATCAATTCTGATTCGCCTTGACGACTCGACCTATCGACAACTGAATGCGGCCGCGGAGAAAGCAGGCCGGGCTGAGTTCATCCGCCAAGCGATCAAGCGCGCGATTCGCGAGGAAGAAAACGATCGTACGCGCCGCGCCTATGAAGCGCAACCGGATTCAGAGTCCGAGGCAGACGATTGGTCGAATTGCGAGGAGTTTAAGCTTTGACGGGGTTGACTGGTGTAGGCACGACGCCTGAAGGCGGCTGCGGGCCGAAGCCCGGCCCCACAAGAGTGGTATGCTCAAAAGTTGGGTACAAACGCCCATAAATCTCGGTAGATATTAGAGGTGTGCCATGTCCGGTCACTCCAAATGGGCCACAATCAAGCATAAAAAGGCAGCAACAGATGCCAAGCGCGGGAAAGCTTACACCCGTGTTACCAAGGAAATCATGATCGCCGCGCGCAATGGCGGCGATCCGGATATGAACGCGCGCCTGCGTACGGCGATCACCGCGGCGAAGGCGGTCAGCATGCCGTCCGAAAATATCAAGCGCGCCATTATGAGAGGCACGGGCGAGCTCGAAGGCGGCCAGCTGGACGAGATCATGTTCGAAGGCTACGGGCCCGGCGGCGCGGCCGTGATGGTGGCTGTCGCGACCGATAACCGCAATCGCACGGTGAGCGACATTCGCCACGCTTTTTCGAAAAACGGCGGGAACCTGGGCGAGCAGGGCAGCGTGTCCTGGATGTTCGAGCGCAAGAGCCAGATCATCATCGACGGCGACAGCGCCAAGGAAGACGACCTGATGAACCTGGTGCTCGAATCGGGCGCCGACGATTTGAAGGACGAGGGCGGGAACTGGGCGATCCTGTCGGCTCCGGATGTGCATGACGCGGTGCTGGAGGCGGTGAAGAAGGCGGGCATCACGCCGGAATCGGCGGAGATTGCCATGGTGCCGAAGAATCTGCTGAAGCTCGAAGGCAAGAATGCGAGTGGCATGCTGCGGCTGACCGAGGCTCTGGAAGAAAACGACGACGTGCAGAACGTCTATTCCAATTTCGACGTCGACGAAAAGGAACTGGAGGCTCTGGCGTAGACGCCGGAGAGCACGTGCGCGTTCTGGGCATCGATTGCGGCACGGAGCGCACCGGTTGGGGCGTCATCGAGAGCGACGGGCGCAGGCACACGGTGGTGGCGCATGGCGTGATCCGGCTGCGCGTGCGCGATCCTCTCGAAGCGCGCCTGGCGGCGATCGCCTGCGCGCTGCGCGGGGTGATCGAAGCGCATTTGCCGGACGCGGCGGCGGTCGAAGAGGTGTTCTATTCGATGAACGTGAGGACCGCGCTGAAGCTGGCGCACGTGCGCGGCGTGGCGCTGCTGGCGATCGCGGAGGCGGGAATCGCGCTGGGCGAGTATTCGCCGCTCGAAGTAAAAATCAGCGTGGTGGGTTACGGGCGGGCGGAGAAGCGGCAGGTGCAACTGATGGTGCGGTCGATCACGGGGCTGGGCGAGGCGATCGAATCGGAAGACGCGGCGGACGCGCTGGCTGTGGCGATCTGTCATGCGACGACGGCGTGGGCGGTCGGGGCGGCGCGATGAAGGCAGCGGTTCTGCTGTTGTGCATCGCGGCGCAGTCCGCGTTTGCAGGTGACGGCGACTCGCCGCGGATTGTGTTTACCAAGTCGTTTCCGCAGTCGTCGCCGGCTTACGTGTGGATCGCGGTGGAGCGCGCGGGTGAGGTTTCCTACAAAGAAGACGCCGACGACGATCCCGAGAAATTTCAACTGGAACAGAGCGGCGTGGATCAGATGTTCAACCTGGCGGCGCAGCTGGATCATTTCAAGCGGCCGCTGGAATCGGGGCTGACGGTAGCCAACATGGGCTTGAAAACGTTTCGCTGGGAAGACGGCGAGACGGTGAGCGAGCAAAAATTCAATTATTCGCTCGATGAGAGCGCCAAGGCTTTGCAGGACTGGTTCGAGGCGATTTCCGAAACGGAGCAGCTGTTGGCCGAGCTGAAGCGCGCGGCGCGCCATGACAAGCTGGCGGTGCACGAGGTCCTGATCAACGTGGAAAATTGCTGGATACAGAGGAGATTG
>JBEKOZ010000299.1:0-6265 GCA_049521275.1 Bryobacteraceae bacterium
GATTGTGAGGAGCCAAAGCTTGTGCGATCATTCGGGGTGCGCCCTGCCGAGCGTTTGACGGAGACCTGATGAGTAGAGAAATTCGCTGCTTCGACTATGTCAACCATCCCTACGCGCGAGTCCGCGACGCGTTGACCAAGGACGCTCCGGCGTTGTTCCGGGCGGCCACCAGGGCTGCCGCATCGCGCGCGCATTCGCTGGCTTCTGAGCTGCGCATCGACCTCGGCGGGATTGGAGTGGAAGCGGACATCAACATTTCCGTCCAGAACATCGAGGAGAGAGTATCGGAAGCCAGCTCCGCTCCCGTCACCAGGATGCAGATCGAGTGGGAAGCCGCGACCATGCCCCGGCTGTTCCCGCTCATGAAAGCGGAGCTCTCCGTTTACCCGCTGACCGCCACCGAAACGCAGCTGGATTTCCAGGGCGTCTACGAACCGCCGCTCGGGCCGCTGGGAAAGGCCATGAACGCGATCGTCGGCCACCGCATCGCGGAAGCGTCGGTCCACCGTTTCGTCGAGGATGTGGCCGGATATCTTCGGCGGACGCTGGAGCCGCGCTAGCCTGATCGACCACTGATACAATTGCGTATCATGCATGCCTGCGTGCTTGTTCTGACGACCGCGCTACTGGGGGCGGCCGATTTGAAAGTGGATCACGTAACCGTGGCCGGTACGGACCTGAAAGAAATGCAGGCGCGCCTGGCCTCCGTCGGGATTCCCAGCGAATACGGCGGCGCCCACAGCAACGGCGGCACCGAGATGGCGCTCACCAGCTTCCCGGACGGGTCCTATCTGGAACTGATCGCGCTCGTAGCGAATCCCGACGAGAAGGCCGTCGACGGCCACTATTGGTCGAAGCAGATCCGCGGCAACGCGGGACCAACCGCGTGGGCGGTCCGGGCCGGCGATGTGTCGGCCGAGGCCGCGCGCCTGCGGACGGCGGGAATCACCGTCAGTTCTCCCGCGCGGAGCGGACGCGCCCGGCCCGACGGCATGCGGCTCGAGTGGGAGACAGCGAGGGTCGGGGATGAACCGAACGGCACGTTCTTCCCGTTTCTGATTCGCGATATCACGGCGCGTGAAGCTCGCGCGTTTCCCACGGGTCAGCCGACCACGAAGGCTTTCGGCGGGGTGAAGCGCGTGGTGATCGCGGTGCGCGACTTGAAGGCATCAGTGGCGCGCTACCGGCAGGCATTTGGGTTGGCGCCGCCAGTGGAGCAGGAAGACGTGAGCTTCGGCGCGAGAATGGCTTCGTTTGAAGCGACGCCGGTAGTGCTGGCGGCTCCTCTCAACGCGGAGTCATGGCTGGCTCGCCGACTGGAGCAATCAGGCGTTGGTCCGTGCGCGTTTGTGCTGGGCGTATCAGACGATAAGCACTGGTCAGGCTCGAAGACGCATTGGCTCGATGCCGAAAAGCTCGGCTGGCGTCTTGGAATGGAACATTAACGGAATCACGCCTCCACGCCAAGCGGACCGTCGACCTCGCGTCCCCGGCGCAGCCGCTCCCACTTTAGCCGCAGATTGTCGAGCTCGAGATACACCACCGGCGTCGTATAAAGAGTCAGCAGCTGGCTGACAATCAGTCCACCAATGATCGTGATCCCCAGCGGGCGGCGCAGCTCCGCGCCCACGCCGACGCCGGAGGCCAGCGGCACCGCTCCCAGCATCGCCGACATGGTCGTCATCAGGATGGGACGGAAGCGCAGCAGGCACGCCTTGTAAATCGCGTCCCGCGGGTTCATGCCTTCGCCGCGCTCGGCCGCCAGCGCGAAATCAATCATCATGATCGCGTTCTTCTTCACGATCCCGATCAGCAGAATAATCCCGATCATGGCGATCAGGCTCAGGTCCGTCTTGAACAGGAACAGGGCCAGCAGCGCTCCCACTCCCGCCGAAGGCAGCGTCGACAAAATCGTGATGGGATGAATGTAGCTCTCGTACAGCATCCCCAGCACGATGTACACCGTCGCCAGCGCCGCCGCGATCAGGAACGGCTCCGTGCTCAGCGAATCCTCATACGCCTTCGCGGTTCCGGCGAATGTCGGGTGAATGGTGGGAGGCAGACCCATTTTCGCCGCCGTTTCGTTGATCGCATCGACGGCATCGCCCAGCGCCACCCCGGTCGTCAGATTGTAGGAGATCGTCACCGCGGGAAATAATCCCTGATGAGCCACCGATAGCGGCGCGGTGGCAGGCGAGAAGCGGGTAAAAGTGTTCAACGGAACCGTTGCGGCGCCAGGCGAACTGACATAAATCTGTTTCAGAAACTGCGGGTCCTGCCAGAACTGCGGAGCCGCCTCCATCACCACGTGATACTGATTCAGAGACGTATACATCGTCGACACCTGGCGCTGCCCGAACGCGTCGTACAGCACGTTGTCGATCAGTTGCGACGAAATGGCGAAGCGCGCCGCCGAATCGCGATCGTACTGCACCACCGATTGCAGACCGTTATTCTGCTGGTCGGTATTCACATCGGTGATCAGGGGAAGTTTCCGCAGCGCCTCCAGCATCGGCCGTCCAAAGGTAGTCAGGTCCTGTATGTTGTCGCCCTTCATCGTGTATTGATAGAGCGCCGCGCTCTGCCGTCCGCCGACGCGCACATCCTGCGCCGCCTGAAGATACAGCGTCGCCCCGCGAACCCTGGCCAGTTGTGGACGCAGCCTGTCGATGACGTCGTATACCGACACCTTCCTCACGTTCAGCGCCTTCAACTGGATGTTCACGCGCCCCTGATTGATGGTGCTGCCGCCGCCGCCGCTGCCGCCCGTCGACGCCGTCACCGTGTCGATCGCCTGATCGGCTTGGATGATCTTCACCATCTGTAGCAGGATGTTTTGCATCGATTGAAAAGAAGTGTCCTGATCCCCGATGATGGTTCCCTGCATGCGGCCGTTGTCCTGCTGCGGGAAGAACCCTTTGGGCACCTTGATAAACAGGTAGACGTTCAACCCGATGGTGGCGGCCAGCACCACGAGCGTGATCACCGGATGCCGCAGGACCCGGGTCAGACTCCGCCCGTACATCTCCACAATCCAGTTGAAGCCGCGCTCGCTCGTCCGGTACATCCAGCCGTGCGATTCGTGCTCCTTCAGCAGATACGCGCACATCATCGGCGTCGTGGTCAGCGAAACCACCATCGAAACCGCGATCGCCACCGACAGCACCACCGAGAATTCGCGGAACAGCCTCCCCACGATGCCGCCCATCATCAGCAGCGGAATAAACACCGCCACCAGCGAGATGCTGATGGTCAGCACCGTAAATCCGATCTCTTCCGCGCCCTTCAGCGCGGCCGCGAACGGCTTCATCCCCATCTCGAGATAGCGCGTAATATTCTCGATCACCACGATCGCGTCGTCCACCACGAATCCGGTGGAGATGGTCAGCGCCATCAGCGACAGATTATCGATACTGTAACCGCACAGGTACATCACCCCGAACGTGGCGATCAGCGAGACCGGAACCGCGACGCTGGGGATAAAGGTCGTGCGCACGCTCTTGAGGAATACGAAAACCACCAGAATCACCAGCGCTACCGAAATGACCAGCGTGATCTCCACATCGCGAACCGACGCGCGGATGGTCACCGTCTGATCCTGCGTCACATTCAGGTCGATGGTTTGCGGAATGGCCGCTTTCAGTTGCGGAAGCGCTTCCCGAATGTGATCCACCGTATCGATGATGTTCGCGCCCGGCTGCCGGTTGATGGTCACCACCACCGACGGCCGTCCGTTCGCATAGCCGGCGTTCCGCAGATCCTCCACCGAATCCACCGCTTCGCCGACGTCCGAAATACGCACCGCGTTGCCATTGCGATAAGCCACAATCAGCGGCATGTAATCCTTCGCCTTGAAGATCTGATCGTTGGAACCGACTTCGTAGATACGTTCGCCGTCTGAAAAATGTCCTTTGGGGACGTTGGCGTTGGCCGCGCTCAATACGCTGCGCACCGTTTCGAGGCCGATCCCGTACTTGTTCAGCGACATCGGGTTCAGCTCGATGCGCACTCCAGGCAGCGCGCTGCCATAGGTGTACACCTGGCCCACGCCCCTTATCTGCGAAAGCTTCTGCGCCATGATCGTCGAGGCGGCATCGTACATCTGCCCCTTGTCGAGCACCGACGAAGTCAGCGAAATCTGAAAAATCGGAGCGTCCGCCGGATTCACCTTGCGGTAGCTGGGATTGCTGGGCAGGTTCGCGGGCAGGTAGCCGCGCGCCGCCGCGATGCCCGCCTGCACGTCGCGCGCGGCCGCGTTGATGTCCCGGTTCAGGTCGAATTGCAGCGTAATGCCCGCCCCGCCCAGGCTGCTCGACGAGGTCATTTCCGTCACCGCCGCGATGCGCCCGAACTGCCGCTCCAGCGGCGTCGCCACCGCGGATGCCATCGTCTCCGGACTCGCGCCCGGCAAACTCGCGTTCACGGAGATGGTCGGAAAATCCACCTGCGGCAGCGGCGAAACCGGCAGCACGGTATATCCGACCGCGCCCGCCAGCGCCACCGCCACGGTCAGGAGCGTGGTCGCCACCGGTCTCTCGATAAACGGTCTGGAGATGTTCATCGCTCAATCTCCCGTTGCCGGCGCCGGATGCGGACCACCATGGCCACCATGTCCAGGGGACAGATCCTCATCCTCTTCCGTGCGCGCGCCGCCGAACCGCCGCGCCAGCCGGTCGAACCACAGGTAAATTACCGGCGTCGTGTACAGCGTCAACGCCTGGCTGAAAATCAAACCGCCCACCATCGTGATTCCCAGCGGCCTTCTCAGTTCCGACCCCACGCCCGTTCCCAGCGCCAGTGGCAGCCCGCCCAGCAGCGCCGCCATCGTGGTCATCATGATCGGACGGAAGCGCAACAGGCATGCCTGGTAAATCGCCTCTTCGGGCGGCATGCCATGGTTGCGCTCCGCGTCCAGCGCGAAGTCGATCATCATGATCCCGTTCTTCTTCACGATGCCGATCAGCAGAATGATCCCGATCAACGCAATCACGCTGAAATCAGCGCGGCAGATGTACAGCGCCAGCAGCGCGCCCACCCCCGCCGAAGGCAGCGTCGACAGAATCGTAATGGGATGGATGTAGCTTTCATACAGCACCCCCAGCACGATGTATACCGTCACCAGAGCCGCCAGAATCAGCACCCATTCATTGGCCAGCGAGTTGATGAACGCCGCGGCCGTGCCTTGAAATGCCGTCTGTATGCTGATCGGCATGTTCAGGTCTTCCTTCACCTTGTTGATGTCGTTTACCGCATCCCCCAGCGATGCCTCCGGAGCCAGGTTGAACGATAACGTCACCACCGGAAACTGCCCCTGATGGTTCACCGTGATCGGAACCGACGTCAGTTCCATGTGCGTGAACGCGCTCAGCGGCACATTATTCCCGTTGGCGAAAAATACCCCCGAGGACGGCGCCGCCGCTCCACTAAAGGACGAACTCGCCGACGAACCGGACGTGCCCCCGCCCGCCGTCGTCGCCACGCCGATCGTCTGCCCCGCCGTGGCCGCCGCGACCGACGCGCTCGACGGCCCGAACCCGGCCGTCAGCGTCGACCCTCCCGACACCACTCCGCTCGACCCCGAGGAAGTTCCCGCCGAGGACCGGATGAACAGGTCGCGCAGATCGCTCGGAGATTTCATGAATCCAGGCTTCACCTCCAGCACCACGTGATACTGGTTCAATTGCGTGAACATCGTCGACACCTGCCGCTGTCCGTACGCGTCGTACAGCGTGTTGTCGATCGTCGTCGGCGTGATGCCCAGCCGCGACGCCGTGTCCCGGTCGAACACCAGCTTGGCGCGCAGCCCGTTCACTTCCTGGTCCGTCGCGACGTCGCGCAGTTCCGGCAGCGCTTGCAGCCGTTCCACCATCTTCGGGATAAACGAGTTCAACTCATCCGCGTTCGGATCTTCCATGGTGTACTGGAACTGCGTGCGGCTTACCCGATCTTCCACCGTCAGGTCCTGCACCGGCTGCATAAATAAGGTGATGCCCCGCACCTGCGCCAGTTCCGGCTGCAACCGGCGAATCACGTCGCTGGCGCTGGTTTTCCGCACGTCCAAATCTTTCAGATTGATTTGAATGCGCCCGGTATTCAGCGTCGTGTTGGTGCCGTCGATGCCGATAAACGACGACAGGCTGTCCACCGCCGGGTCTTTGAGGATCACCTTCGCCAGCGCCTGCTGCCGCGCCGACATCGCCTCGAAGGAAATCGTCTGCTCCGCCTCGGAGAGGCCTTGAATCACGCCGGTATCCTGAATTGGAAA
>JBEKOZ010000300.1:0-6256 GCA_049521275.1 Bryobacteraceae bacterium
AATTCCTCCAGAGCGCGCGATGGCGCGACGCCTTTCTTCAAGCGGACGATGCAGCCGAAATTGAAATCCCCCATTATTTCAAGCTCGTTCTTAGTCACCGCGAAGGGTTTCCAGATGTCCGGATCATCATCTTTGATGGTTAGAGACTGGAGCTGACTGGTGCGCGGCATCTTCAAACCCGCCGGCATCACCCCGATCACCACATACGGTTTGTCGCTCAACATCACCTTCTGCCCCAGCACCGCCGGATCGGCGTGGAATCGCCGCCGCCACAGTGCGTCGCTCAACAAAACCTCCTGGTCGCGCCCCTCCTGATCTTCTTGCTCGAGAAAGCCGCGCCCGAGCTGGGGCTCAACGCCGAGCATGGGGACCAGGTTGGCGGTGATGCGCGCCGCGTTCACCCGCTCCGGCTCCCCGCCAGACGTGAGGTTGAAGCTGAGCAAGTCCAGCATGGCGACTTGTTCGGCGGCCGTCCAGTGCTTTCGCCATTCGATAAAGTGCTGGGCATTTACCGGAAAATCCGCGGCCATGCTGACGAACTGCGGGACATATTCCTGCACCGCGTAAAGCTGTTCCGGCTCATGAAACGGCAATGCTCGCAGCAGAACTCCGTCGACAATGCTAAACATCGCGGTATTCGCGCCGATGCCGGCGGCGAGAATCAGAATCACGATGGCCGCGTACCCGGGATTGCGGGCCAGCGTGCGCAGCGAGTAGCGGAGGTCGGAGAAGAAAGTCGGCATAACCTCTATACGAGCCTCGCGGCCGTGAGTTCGCAAAAAATGTCGCGTCTCGCGTATACTGGCGAAAATGCAGCCCGCCGAGCGTGTCGAAACCGACCTGCCGACTATCGCCTGCATCGGCATCGTTGCTTATGTGCTGGGGAACCTCGTTCATGAAGACCTGGGACACGGCGGCGCTTGCCTGCTCACCGGCGGCCGGCCGCTGCTGGTTACGACGGTCAATATGGATTGCAGCGTGGACAACCGGCTGGTGATCGCCGGCGGCTCCATCATGAATGTGGTCGCGGCGGGCCTGTGGTTTCTGCTCACCCGCGTCTCGACGGCTCCTCACCTGAGATATTTCGGCTGGCTCTCCATGACCGCGAATATGCTATCCGCCGCCGGTTATCTGGCATTCTCAGGAATCGGCGGCTTCGGCGACTGGGCGATGTTCATTCAAGGATTCAGTCCGCAGTGGGAGTGGAGAGTGGGCCTGGCCGTCATCGGCGCCGCTGCCTACATGCTATGCGTCCGCTGGAGTCTTCTGGTTTTGCGTCCGCTCATCGGCAGCGACCGCGAGCGTCGCGTGGCCCTCGCCAGGCGCTTATCGATACCGCCGTATTTTGCCGGAGCGATCGTCGTATGCCTGGCGGGCGCGCTGAATCCACAAGGATGGTTTCTGGTGGCGATGTCCGCCGCGGCTTCGACGTTTGGCGGCTCGTCCGCGCTGCTTTGGGCGCCCGAATGGCTGAGAGGGAGCTCGATTCCGGCGGGTCCGGACGCGGAGGGCATGCCGATTCCAAGGAGTTGGGCTTGGATTGTCGTGGGCGTGGTGATGGGGGTCTGTTTTATTTTCGTGCTCGGCCGTGGGATTCGGTTCGCGGGATGAGCTCCGGTCCGCATGCTGACGCATGGCGGTTCAGGGGCTCGAAAACAATGTCGACAAACCGCCGTGATCACGGCTCGGAACCGCCATGCGTCAGCATGCGGACAGATGTGGCAAACTAGAGTGGGAATGCCACTCGCAACATTTTTGGTGGGAATTGTTCTGGGGATATTTTTGGCCGCGCTGTGGTTTCGCACGCGGCCCGCGCCTCCCGTCATGGAAACGCTCGGACGGCTCGAAGCGCAGATCAAAGACTTGGAATCGCAGCGCCTGCACGCGCTCGGCGGGCTCGATCAGCAGCTCACCTCCTTGAGCCGCGAAACAGTGGCATTGTCCCAGGCGTTGCGGGCGCCGAATGCGCGCGGCCGATGGGGCGAACTGACGCTGCGGCGCGTAGCCGAGCTTTCGGGCATGGCGTCGCAGTGCGATTTCTTCGAACAGAATTCAGCGGACGGCCAGCGGCCGGACATGATCGTGAAGCTGCCCGGCGGACGCACGCTGGCAGTGGACGCCAAGGTGCCGTTGTCGGCTTATCTCGACGCCGAAGCCGCGCTGGACGATGCCGGCCGCAGGGCCGCTCTCGATAAACATGCGCAACAGGTGATGCGCCACGTAGTCGAGCTCGGCGCGCGCGAATATTGGGCGCGGTTGCAGCCTTCGCCCGAAATGGTGGTGCTGTTCATGGCGGGCGATCACTTCCTGACGGCCGCTTTGGAGCGCGATCCCACGCTGCTTGAAAAAGCGCTGGCGCGCAAGGTGCTGCTGGCCACGCCGGTGACGCTGGTGAGCGTGCTGAAAGGCGTGGCGTACACCTGGCGTCAGGAAAAGCTGGCGCAAAATGCCGGCGAATTGCGCCGCCTGGGAGCGGAGCTGTACGACCGCGTGCGCGTTTTCGCCGACTCCTATTCCGAGGCCGGGCGCAATCTGGCCAAAGCGGTGGACGCTTACAACCGGTCGGCGGCATCATGGGAAACGCGCCTGGCGCCGTCGCTGAAACGGATGCGAGAATTAGGAGTCGGCGGAGACGGCGAGGCGCCGCAGCCGCCGCGCCTGGACGCAGTGGTGAGAGAGGCCGAACGACCGTCATGATGCGCTGGCTCTTCCTGTTTCTTTCCGAACAGAAAGGAATGCGGAAGTGGATGGAGACTTCGCCCGCCGCGCAAAAACTCACGCGGCGGTTTGTGGCGGGAGAAACGCTCGAAGACGAGTTGGCTGCGTGCGCCCGTTTGGCGGCCAACAAAACTTTTTCGACGCTCGACCACCTGGGCGAGAACGTGACTTCGCTCGCCGAAGCGGAGGCGTCGCGCGATGCGTATCTGAGCGCGCTCGAGGAGATCCATAAGCGGGCGCTGCCGTCCACCGTTTCGATCAAGCTGACGCAGTTCGGGCTCGACCTGTCTGCCGAAGCCTGTTTTCGAAACGTGCTGGCCCTGGCGAAGCGCGCAAGCGCGGCCGGAACGCGCATCGAGATCGACATGGAGTCGAGCGAGTACACCGACCGGACACTCGCTATCGTCGAAAAAATCGCGACGGCGCGCGCGGTGATTCAGGCGTATTTATATCGCAGCGCAGCGGATATCGAGCGGCTGAACGCGCTCGAAATTCCGGTCCGCTTATGTAAGGGAGCGTACAACGAGCCGGCGTCGGCGGCGTTTCCGGCGAAGCGCGACGTGGACCGCAATTATCTGGCGCTGATGAAGACGCTGCTCGACAAAGGGACGTATCCGGCGATCGCGTCGCATGACGAAACCATCCTGGGTGAGGCGTTCCGGTACGCGCGGGAGCGCAAGATCGCGGCGGAGAATTTCGAGTTTCAAATGCTGTATGGAATCCGCAACGATCTGCAACAGAGAATCATCGATCTGGGCTACCGGCTGCGCGTTTACGTGCCGTACGGGGCGGCCTGGTATCCATACTTCATGCGCCGCTTAGCGGAACGGCCGGCGAATGCGCTGTTCCTGGCGAGGAATATTTTCAAGGGCAATTGAAAATGTCCGCATGCTGACGCATGGCGGTTCAGGGCCTGAGCGCGCCGGGCTTGCCGTTACCAGACACCGAACCGCCATGCGTCAGCATGCGGACCGGCGGCTCGAAAGAGTTGTTGGAACCGCTCCCCTGAAAATAGGGGAACGCATTGATTTCGTGTTGAACCGGCGGGGCAGGCGTCGAGAAGAGTCTCGACGCGGCACGCATAAGTGCGTGCGCCACAAAACGCACTTTAATCGCCGTCTGTGGGCTGTTGGCCCATCGGAACTCCCTTCGGTCACGGCTCGGAAGAAGGCAGGCAGACCAGCGGGATCTGCTCCACGATCTCGATGCCGAAAGCCTCCAGTCCCAGAACCTTGCGCGGATGATTGGTCAGCAGGCGGATGGTGGATAGGCCGAGGTCGGCGAGAATCTGCGCTCCGATTCCCGATTCGTATTGCGGCGCGGTCTGGTGGTGATGCCGGTTTCCCAGGCCCGTCTGGTGCAGATAAACGAACACGCCCGCGCCCTCCGCGGCAATGCGATCGAGCGAGGCCTCAATCATCTCGCGGCAATTGCAGCTGGTCGAACCAAAAACCTCACCCAGCAGGCAGCGCGAGTGCATACGGACCAGAACATTCTTGTGGCCGGCGACGTCGCCTCGAATCAGCGCCAGGTGACCCTCGTTGCCGATCGTGCTGGCGTACTGAATCGTCTTGAAAACGCCCGACCGCGTCTCGAGACAGGCTTCGCCGCGGCGCTCGACGAAGTGCTCGGTTTCGAGACGGTAGCGGATCAGCTCGGCGACCGAAATCATCTTGAGGCCGTGGCGGGCGCAGAATTCCTTCAGATGAGGGACGCGGGCCATGGAGCCGTCGGCGTTCATGATTTCACAAATGACTCCGCCGGGCTGGAGGCCGCACATGCGGGCAAGATCGACCGCGGCTTCGGTCTGTCCGGCGCGCACCAGCACGCCGCCGTCTTTGGCGCGCAGAGGAAAAATGTGGCCGGGACGGGCGAGATCGTGAGCGGTGCTCTTGGGGTCGATCGCGACGCGAATGGAATGCGAGCGGTCGGCCGCGGAGATGCCGGTGGTGACGCCTTCCATGGCGTCGATGGATTCGCAGAACGCAGTACCGAAGCGCGAAGTATTTTGGGCCGACATCAGCGGCAGGCGCAGGGCGTCGCAGCGTTCGGCGGAGAGCGCGAGGCAGATCAGGCCGCGGCCGTGGGTGGCCATGAAATTGATGGCTTCGGGCGTCACCAGCTCGGCCGCCATGGTCAGGTCGCCTTCGTTTTCGCGATCTTCGTCGTCGACGACCACCACTATTTTGCCGGCGCGGAAATCTTCGAGGGCCTCCGGGATGGTGGCAAAGGGCATTTCTTCAAGGATAGCGCGGGCGGCGAGGGCGCACCAAATTATGGCCAAACGGCCAAGAGACGCGCCTACCGCATAACTCTTACAATGAAGGAAACCAGATGTGGATCGTTAGAATCGCCCTCAACCGGCCCTACACCTTCGTTGTGTTGACGCTGTTGATCCTGTTGATCAGCCCGCTGGTGATTCAACGAACGCCGGTCGACATTTTCCCTAACGTCAACATTCCAGTGGTCACGGTGTTGTGGAATTACACCGGCCTGGTCGCCGAGGAGATGGAGCAGCGCATCACCACCGTCTTTGAGCGCAACCTGACCACCACCGTCAACGACATGGATCACGTGGAATCGCAAACCTATAACGGCAAGAGCATCATCAAGGTATTCTTCCATCCCAACGTGAAAATCGAGATGGCCGTGGCGCAGATCACCGCCCAGGGAGCCTCCGCGGTGCGGCAAATGCCGCCCGGCACGACGCCGCCGTTCATCATTGTTTTTAACGCGTCGAGCGTTCCCATTCTCCAACTCGCGCTGTCCGGAAAAGGCCTGTCTGAGCAGCAGCTATTCGACTTCGCCGTCAATAACATCCGTACTTCGCTCGCCACCGTGCAAGGCGCCCAGATTCCTTATCCCTATGGCGGCAAGCAGCGTTCGATCATGGTCGACCTGCGGCCGGAACTGCTGCAAGCCAAGGGACTCTCGCCCGCCGATGTGGTGAACGCAATCAACCTCCAGAATCTGATCCTGCCGTCCGGGACGTCGAAGATCGGGCCGTTCGAATACGATGTCGATCTCAACAGCAGCCCGACGCGAGTCCAAGGCCTCAACGACCTCCCCATCAAGGCGGTCAACAACACCACGATCTATATCCACGATGTGGCGAACGTGCGCGACGGCTATTCGCCCCAAACCAATATCGTGCTGCGCGACGGCCAGCGCGGCGTGTTGATGACCATCATGAAGGTCGGCCAGACCTCGACTTTGCAGATCGTCAAAGAGGTGCGCGAAGCGCTTCCGGCCATCATGGCGACTCTTCCCAAGGAGCTGAAAATCGAGCCGATCGCCGACCAGTCGATCTTCGTGCGCGCGGCCGTCAGCGGCGTGGTGCGCGAAGCGATTATCGCGGCCTGCCTCACCGCGGCGATGATCCTGCTGTTCCTCGGGAGCTGGCGCAGCACCATCATTATCGCCGTCTCGATTCCCCTCTCGATCCTGGTTTCGATCTGCGTGATGAGTGCCCTGGGCGAAACCATCAACATCATGACGCTGGGCGGCCTGGCGCTCGCCGTCGGCATTCTGGTCGACG
>JBEKOZ010000301.1:0-6237 GCA_049521275.1 Bryobacteraceae bacterium
GTGATGGCGCTCGCTCCCGCATTACAATAGTTGTTTCTATGCCAAGCAAGCGTATTGGGATCCTCACCGGAGGCGGCGACGTTCCCGGTCTTAATTCAGTCATTAAAGGCGTTGTTTACCGCGGAACGGAGGCCGATTGCGAAGTGGTCGGCATCCGCCGCGGCTGGGAGGGGCTGACGCACGTCAATTTCGACGACCCGGCCAGCAAGGCGCGCTACATTCTGCCGCTCGACCGCGAAATTACACGCAATGTGGATCGCACAGGCGGCACCTTTCTGCACTCCAGCCGGACCAATCCGTCGAAGATGAAGAAGCTGCCGGCGTTTCTGGCTAACGAAAATTTTCCCAAAAACGGGAACACCTGGGACATGAGTGCCCGCGTGCTGAAAAACATCGAGACGCTGAAGCTGGACTACCTGATCGCCATCGGCGGCGACGATACGCTCAGTTATGCCGCCCGGCTCGACAAACTCGGCATGAAGGTCATCTCCATTCCGAAGACGATGGACAACGACGTGCGCAATACCGAGTATTGTATCGGCTTCTCCACCGCCATCACCCGCGCGACCAGCGCGATTGAGCGGCAGCGGACCACGGTCGGTTCCCATGAACGCATCGGCATCTTTCGCGTCTTCGGCCGCGACGCAGGGTATACCGCGCTCTACACCGCGTTCGCCAGTTCGATCCGCTGCTGCATCCCGGAGTATAAGGTCAACCTCGACCACCTGATCGAGATCGTGATGACCGACAAGCGCAATAATCCCAGCAATTACGCGCTGCTGGTGATCTCCGAAGGAGCCGAATGGGAAGGCTACACGGTGCAGGAATACGGCGAGCCCGACGCCTACGGCCATCGCAAGAAGGCGAGTGTCGGCGAGGCGCTGAGCACCGAGATCCACGATCGCACGGGCGAAGAGTGTATCGTCAGCGATCTGACCTACGACCTGCGCAGTGGCGAGCCGGATTTCGTCGATAAACTGGTCGCCTCGGCGTTCGGAGCCATGGGCCTCGACGCCGTGCTCGAAGGAAAGAGCGGCTTGATGACCGCGCTGGTGAACGGCTGTTACCAAATGGTGCCGATTCCCGATCCGAAGCTAGGGCCTCGCAAAGTGGACATCGCGACCATGTACAATACGGAGCGCTACCGGCCGACGTACGGCAATAAAACCGGGCTGCCGATTTTCTTCATCAAGGCGTGACCCTTTTCGACCGGTTCCGCCGCAAACCGCGCGCCGCCTCGACGGCCGAGCTTCGCGCTTTTTTTAATGAAGCCGCGTCCAGCGAGGAGCATTACCCGTCCACCATCGACCCGCGGATCTTCCACGTCAAGCTGGTCATCGAACATCTGGGCGATCTGTCCCTCAGGCGCGTCGCCGACGTCGGATGCGGCAAGGGACGGTTCGCGCGGGTGATTCGGGAGAAATATCCATCGGCGCGCGTCTGCGCCATCGATATCGCCGAGGCGATGCTTGCGCGCGTGCCGCCGGGGATCGATCGCGTCGCGGCGGCTATGATCGAGCTGCCGCTCGCTTCCGGCTCCTGCGACGCGGCCTATGCCACGGAGTCGCTGGAACACGCGGTCGATATTCCCAAAGCGGTCGCGGAATTATGCCGCATCGTCAAGCCCGGCGGCAGGATCGTCATCATCGACAAAAACATCAAGGCCTGGGGACGCCTCGAAACTCCGGCCTGGGAGCGCTGGTTTGGCCGCGGCGAACTGGAGAAACTGCTCGCCCGCCATTGCCAGGCGGTTTCGAGCCGCCCTATTTCGTACTGGGAAGAGATCGAGCCCGACGGCCTGTTCCTCGCCTGGCTCGCCGTGAAGTAGTTACTGGACCGCGATGTGATTCTTCCGCGCCTCCACCTTGGCGGCGTCGATCACAGCGTTCAGATCCTTCCAGTTCTTATACGCGCCGTTCTTTTCGCGATACTGCACGATCGACTCGGCTTCTTTCGCCGAAAAATCCAGACCCGCGGCGATTTCCTCCGCCGTCGCGGTATTTACGTTGATTCGCCCGAAGTATTTGGTGAGATACACGACGACGGCCTCGAACTGTTCGTCGGTACCTTCCGCGCCGCGATCTCCCATCTTGGCGACGGTCTTTTTCCAACCCTCTTTGGTCCGATTTTCCGCCGTGATCGTGTCCAGGTCATGGCAGTCGCGACAAATCTTGAGCACGGTTTCCTTACCCGGCCCATCCGGAAGATCCTGAGCCAAGCCTGCAAAAAGAATTAGGAAAAGCATACGTTCTTAGAACGATAGTACCGTCTCCGGCTAGTACGTGAGTTCCTGCCGGACCCCGGTCCGGTACCAGCCAATTTGGGAGGTTATGGCTATTCTCGCGCCATTCCCGGTTCCCTAGAATCAAGGAGCCATGGAACTCGGACAATATCCGCTTCAAATTTTCGTCAGCCTGGTGGTGATCTTGGGCGCCGCCTTCATTGCGCTGATTTGCGACTTTCTCAAAGGCAGCAACGAACAACTCCGCGAGTTGACGATCGAGCTCAGAGTCCGCCGCGAGGAGGAGCAGAAGCGTTCGCACGTGCTGACGCCCCGCGTCGCCGAGCGGGTCGAGCGCCCAAAACCCGAACCGGTGGTGGCCCCGGCAGTTCCGGCCGTGGCTGTGGCCAAAGAGCGGGCCGCCGTTGCCAAGGAGAACAAGCGGGCCGTGAACGCCGCCGCGATGGCCGCGATGGAGCGCGGAGCCGCGCTGGCAGGCTCCGGCCAACGTCCCCGATCCGCACCCGCCGCCGAATCCAAGCGCGAGGTGGTCGTCAGTCAACCGGTTGTGGTCCAACAGGAAGTTTCGAAATCCGGCGTCAAGGCTATCGCGAAGAAGGACTGGGGATCGCTCCTTAGCCGCAACGCAGCTCCCAAAGCCCACGAGAGGCCTGCCAACGAGGATCTGCTCGCCGCGGTTGTCGCCGCCACCGACTCTTCGGCCTCCCCGCAGGCGGCCGAGCCGTCCTTGCCCGTCGGTTTTCATGCCGGATTCCACGATGGGCACGTGGATGGGCACGTGCTGAACAAGCTGGTGCAGAGCCGGCAACCAATCAGCGGCCTGGTGGTTTCAATCGGCGTCAATTCCTCGCGCAAATCCGACGGCTCACTGCCCGAATCGGTCATCAAGCTGGTCGAATCGCTGATCGGTCCGAACGATTTTGCCGCGCAGAGCGGCGACGACGAATTCCTGTTGATCTTTCCGGAGGAGCGCGGCGCGTCGGCGCAACGCCGTCTGAGCAAGATCGCCCAGCTACTGTGGGATTTCCAGCTCCGCTCGCTTGGGTCGTTCCAGATTCTGTTCAGTTGGGGCGGCGTGGAAGTGCGCAGCGAATCGATCGAAGAGGCCATCGCCTCAGCCAGCGAACGCATGCAGGAAACCAAGCGGGGCCGCAAGCTGCTGACCATGGCATCGCCTGCCCCAGCCGCGGAGATCCAAAACAACACGCAACTGCGCCAGGCTGTCTAGTAGAATCGAGCCATGTCCGACCTTCCGGCCCTCTGGCAGCAGCATACCGACCACGAATTCGTCACCCGCGACGCGGAAGCGACCCTGCGCACGATGGTCGACGACGCCTATGTCAATCATGTACCCGTCATGACGGGTGGCCGTGGCAAAGAAGCCCTGCGCGCTTTTTATTCGCGGGACTTCATCCCGAAAATGCCGCCCGATACCACGCTCGTCCCGGTGTCGCGCACGGTGGGCGAGAATCAACTGGTCGATGAAATGATTTTCTGCTTCACCCACACCGAGGAAATGCCGTGGATGCTGCCGGGCGTCGCGCCCACCCATCGCGCCGTGAAAATACCTCTCGTTGTCATCGTGAAATTTCGCGACGGCAAGCTCGCGCATGAGCATATCTATTGGGATCAAGCCTCCGTGCTGAAGCAGATCGGACTCCTGACGGACCCGTCGCTTCCGGTCTTCGGCGTCGAAACCGCCGAAAAGGTCCTCGCCGGGCAAACCGGTTAATGCCAGTTAGTGATGAAAGGGCAGATGCCTCTTGATCCAGCGCCCCACGTCAGGCCCAAGTTCCGGCATGAGATTGGCGAGTCCTGAGCCGGCAATGCCTGTTCCCAAATTCGTCAGCGAGACGGACGTCGTTTTGCTCACCGCCGGATAATATGCGTTCGATAGTCCCGCGCTCATCGCGCTGCCCAGCACATTCGCGAAATTGAACGTCGGATCGCCGGCATCGGTTCGCGTAATCACCGACCGGCTGATGGCGTACCCGATGCGCGGCCATAGTTTCCGCGAACGGCCCATCCGCACGTAACGCGTGTCCTCGTGAAACGCAGAGGCGAGCAGAAAGTCGCCAAAAAGATTTTGGCTGACGATATCGCCCAGCGACGCTCCCACACGTTTCGGGAACGCGTCGTTTTTCCAGAAATGCTTTCCGTAGAGCGGAGCCGAACGCGTCAACTGCGAGACGGTTGCATTGAACCCAGTTGCGCCAAGCGTGAGCGGCGACACGGTTTCGCTCACAAAAAGGTCCCATTTCTCGGAAAACGAAGCCGGCGCAAGCGCCAGCGGCGAAGAAGCGTCCGCGCCCGGCATCAGCGCGTCCTGCCCGCGCGCGCACGCCAAGGCGAACAACAGTAGCCACCAGTGCATGGACGTGCGAATAACCACCGTTTTCCTCACCCCGTTTGAAGAAACCTATACCTTATCATGATGCTTCGAGGAGTCGCCAGGATTCTATCCTGGTAGGCTGATAATGCCATAATTCTAGGATGGTGATTAATTGGATTGCGGTGATCCCATTCACCATTGTCCACATCGGCGCCGTCGCCGCGTTGTTTTACTTCAGTTGGCCCGCTTTCTTCACCACCGTCGCGCTCTATTGGGTCGCGCTAAGCCTTGGAATCGGAATGGGTTATCATCGCCTGCTGACGCACCGTTCCTACCAAGTGCCGAAAGGTGTGGAATATTTCCTGGCGGTCTGCGGGACGCTGGCGCTCGAAGGCGGACCGCTTTTCTGGGTGACGACGCATCGCATCCATCATCAATTCTCCGACCGCGATGGCGATCCGCACACGCCGCGGGATGGCAAGTGGTGGTCGCATATTACCTGGATGCTGGTAGGGCACGCGACCAAGTGCAGCGCGGAAGAATGCCGCCGCTATTCGCCGGATCTGTTGAAAGATCCGTTCCTGGTATGGCTGTCGAAAAACAATGCGGTGCCGGTGTTGATTCTTTCCGCGCTGCTGCTGATCTTGGGAGGATTGCCGTTTTTTTTGTGGGGAGTCTGTTTCCGCATCACAGCGAATTTGCACGCGACCTGGATGGTGAATTCTCTGACGCATTTCTGGGGCACGCGGCGCTTTGAGACGCGTGACGATTCACGGAATAACTGGTTTGTCGCGCTGCTCAGTTTCGGCGAAGGCTGGCATAATAATCATCACGCTCACCCGACGTCGGCGCGGCACGGACTGGCCTGGTATGAGCTCGACCTGAGCTGGCTCATGATCCGCTTCTTGCGGGCGATTCACGTCGCCGAGCGAGTGCGGGTCGCGCCCCTGGCCGTCCGGACGAAAGAGCCTGCCTGAGGCAGGCGGTATCATGAAGCTTCGATGCATCGGATTTGTTATGCTCTGCTGGCGTTGGCGTTGCTCTGCGGCGCATTGGTGAAGCGAACCGTCGTCTCCGCTGCCTCGACTGGACCTCCGTTTGTCGAATTTGAGAGCGGACAGGTGCGCCCGATCGCCATGTCGCCGGACGGGAACACGCTGTTTGCGGTCGACACGCCAAATGGGACGCTGGAGGTTTTTGACCTCACCAGTGGGAGGCTGAACCCGAAGTTTCGCGTTCCAGTGGGCCTGGAACCGGTGGCCGTCGCGGCGCTAAATAATACGGAAGTGTGGGTCGCGAATCTGCTCTCCGATAGCGTGAGCGTGGTGAGCCTCACGGGAACGCCCCACGTGGTCAGCACTCTGCTGGTGGGGGATGAGCCGCGCGATATTGTATTCGCGGGGAATCCGGTACGCGCGTTCATTACCACTGCCCATCGCGGACAGCAGCGCACCGATCCTTCGATCGCGAACGTGCCCGGCGCGGGCGATCCGCAGATGACGACTGCCGGCGTTCCGCGCGCGGACGTGTGGGTTTTCGATCCGGCAAACCTGGGAACAGCGATGGGCGGGACGCCGCTCAGCATTTTGAGTTTCTTCACGGACACGCCGCGGGCGTTGGCCGTGAGTCCCGATGGAAACACCGTTTACGTGGCCGGTTTCAA
>JBEKOZ010000302.1:0-6217 GCA_049521275.1 Bryobacteraceae bacterium
GGTAGGTCTCGAACCGCGCGTCGGGAACGGCTTTGTCGCTCTTGAACCGCAGCCCGATCATCGACAGCCCCTCGTCGGCAAACCGCCGCTTGGCGCACGCGACCTCGCTTGCCGATGCGTCGATCCCCGCCGCGCTCTTCTTCGAAAGCGCCGCCGGCATGGACGGTTGCGACAGCACCGGCGCAACCACCGCCGGCTCCGTCATCATCGCCAGCGCGAAACCGCCGGTGAAGCACATCCCGACAGCTCCCACCCCCCTGCCGCCGCACTCCGCGTGAGCCTTGCGTGCCAGAGCGCGCAGCCACTCGACAATCGGGCTCGATTTCCCGGCCGACCATACGTTGAACTCCCTCCGGATGCAGATCGCGTTGAACATCGAGCCGTACAAATAACCGCCGCTCAAAGGACGCCCCGCCTCGCCGAACAGGCTGGGCAGAAATACCGTCATACCCGCCTCCGTCACGCGGTCGGCGAAGCGAATCACCAGCGGATGCAGCCCGGGAACTTCATGGATGATGATCACCGCGGGACCCGACCCTCGCCGGTAAACCGGACGCGTCCAAGGTCCATCGGTAAAGGAGAACTTCTCGTACTCAGAAAGCGCCGCTTCGTAGTTTTTCATAGTCCCCCGCCTCGCCGAACTTCACTCCGCTGAGCGACGGATCGATGTTCCGCAGCAGCCCCGTCAACACGCCACCCGCGCCCACCTCCACGAACCGCCTCACGCCCTGCGTGGCTAAATACGCGATCGAATCGCTCCACCGCACCGGATTCGGCACCTGCTGATAAAGTCCCTCCCGAGCCTCCGCGCCCGTGCGAATCTCGCATCCCTGCCAGTTGTTCACCAGCGGCATTTCCAGATCCCGAAACTCGGTCGCGTCCAGATCGATCTTCAATTTCTCCTGCGCCGGCTTCATCAGCGGACAGTGGAACGGCGCGCTCACCGGCAAAATGATCGCCCGCTTCGCGCCCGCGGCCTTGGCCAGTTCGACCGCCCGGTTCACCGCCCCCGCGTGTCCCGCAATCACGATCTGATCGGGCGAGTTGAGATTCGCCGCCGTCACCACTTCGCCCTCGGCCGCCTCCGCCAGCACCCCGTCCAGCTTTTCGAGCGGCATCTTCAACAGCGCGGCCATCGCGCCCACTCCCGCCGGCACCGCCGCCTGCATGTACTGCCCGCGTTTGCGTACCAGTCGAACCGCATCGGCGAATCCCAGCGACCCCGCCGCCACTAAGGCCGAGTACTCGCCCAAGCTGTGCCCCGCCACGTAATCCGCCGTCACGCCCTGCGCCCGCAGCACCGCATGCGCCGCCACCGACACTGTCAGCAGCGCCGGCTGCGTATTCTCGGTGAGCTTCAGCGCGTCGTCAGGCCCCTCAAAACACAAGGTCGAGATCGCGAAGCCCAGCGCCCCATCGGCCTCCTCGAACACCCGCGCCGCTTCCGGATAGGCGCCGGCCAGCGACTTGCCCATCCCCGCGAATTGCGATCCCTGACCCGGAAATAAAAATGCTGTTTTGGACATGAACTATCAGGATAAACCGACGGCCCGCCTTGTCGAAAATAAAGCGAACGCTTTTTCCCCCTCTTGCGTCGATACGGGTGAAGGAAGATGCGCCATGACCAATCAAAGCATGACGAATACCACGCGCACTGCGAAGGTTTATTGCCCGATGTGCACGCACACCGTCGACGCCACGGTGGAGATCCATCCCAAGAATACTCATGTGCGGCGAGGTCAGAAGTGCCCCCGCTGTTCCGGGTCGCTCGACGCCGGCTACATCATGCACCTTGAACGCGCGGCTTAACTTGTTATAGTGAATATGTGAGAAAGAAACGCGAATCGCCGTCGCCAGGGACCCCAGTCGCGGAAACGGCGCCGCCTGACATCCTGATCGAAGCCCGTCTCGCCATTGAAGCGGATCGAGTGAAAAAACCCGCCGGTTGCATCATCTGCGGCGAGGAAAGCGCGCCCATCTCCACCGAAGGCCTGTGCTGGGTCTGCCGCCGTCTCAAGCTGAGCGCCTGGCGCGACTCAGACACCCAAATCTCCGCGCAGGAATAACTACTTCTTCGTCGTCTCTTTTTTATCCAGCTTGATGTAAGTCGCCGGAGCCTTGTCAAACTCCTTCTTGTCGTCGAGGGAGCAGAAATAGTAAGTCTTCCCTTTGTAGTCTGACTTCGGCGACGTCGCCGTCTCCACCATCATGCCGCACACCGGGTCCTGCGCCTCTTTGGCCGGCTTTTCGTCCGCCTTTTTCGCATCCTGCCCCGCCGCGAACACCGCCAAAACCAACACCAACGCCAGATTCCGTAATTTCATCACCAGAGACTCCTCGTCCTTATAATAGCTGCTCGTAAACGAACGCCGCCGCCGCGACGTCTTCCACTCCCAGGCCGATCGATTTGAAAATCGTCAGCGGCGTTCCCGCGGGCCGCCCCTCTAAATTCTTGAGCTCCACGATTCTCGGGTCCGACCAATCCACCGGCGCCAGCAACAAATCTCCCGCCTCGATTTTCGCCTGCTCCATCGAGTCAACCGCGATCACCGCGGCCCGCGCCACCAGCTCCGCCGGCAATTCGCGCCGCTGCGCCTGGTTCGATCCCATCGCGTTGATGTGCGTCCCCTCGCCGATCCACGCCGCTTCGAGCACCGGCTCCTTCGCCGACGTCGCCGTCGCCACGATGTCCGCTCCGTCCACCGCCGCCTCCGCCGTCGCACACGAAACCGCGCCCGTCAGTCGTGCGAACTCGTCCCGCTTCGCCTCATCGCGACTCCACACGCGGACCTCTTTCACCGCCCTCACTTCGCGAATCGCCTCGAACTGCGACCGCGCCTGAAACCCGCTCCCGATAATCGCTAGCCTGGACGCATCCGGCGCTGCCAGCACATCGGTCGCGAACCCCGAAGCCGCGCCCGTGCGGATCTGCCCCAGGTAATTCGCCTCGAATTGCGCCAGCGGACGCGCCGTCTCCGCATCGAACAGCAGGAAGAAAAAACTCGCCCCGAACTTCGGATGGGCCGAATAAATCTTCGTCCCAAAATACTTCCCCCAGGCCCCCGCCAGACTATGCAGCGTCGCCCCCGTCGGCAGCGTCATCCGCCTCCGAACCTGATTCAAAGCCGCCCCAGTCCGCAAATCTTTAAACACCTCGCGCATCAGCCAAATGCACTCGCGCATAGGCAGCAACTCACGAACCTGATCCTCAGTAACAACCAACATGACACCTCCGACTACTGGCTACAGGCTACTGGCTACTGGCTACTTCCTAACCGGCCTCACCAAATCAAACCGGTCCCGAGTCCGCGCATAACTATTCCCCGCCATGCGACCCACCGCCGCCAGCTTATCCGCATCGATCCGAAACTCCTCGACAATCGCGTCGTCGACGTGGAACCGCACCACCTCGCCCAGAATCAGCGTCCCGCCCAGCGGCTGATTGCTCACTTCGATCGTCTGGAGCAGCCTGCACTCCATGTTGACGTGCGATTCCTTCACCCGCGGCGGACGCACCACGTCGCTCGGCACGGCCGTCAGCCCGGACACCGCGAACTCATCCACGCCGTAAGGATAGTCCCCCGAAGTCACGTTCATCTTCGCCGCGATCTCCTCGCTGACGATGTTCACCACGAACTCCCCGGTCGCGCGAACATTCACCAGCGTGTCTTTCCGCGGCTCCCGATAGGACGCCGTGAAGCACAGCACCGGCGGATTCGCGCTGGCCACCGTGAAAAAACTGAACGGCGCAAGATTCGCCACGCCCTCCGGCGAAAGGGTCGACACAAACGCGATCGGCCGCGGCACCACCACCCCGATCAGCAGCTTGTAAATGTTGGCGGGCGCATTGGTCGCTGGATCGATAATCACTTTTGAATCCAGCTCGCCCAATACTCTTTCCACTCCACCGGCTCCGCCGCCGGCAGCACGTGGATCGGATTCAACCCGTCGAGCATCACCGCGTACTCGTCCGTCGACGTCTTCTTCCCCTGATTCGCCAGCGCCTTCGGATGCGGCCCATGATGAATCCCGCGCGGATGCAGCGTCGCCATCCCCGGTTTAATGTTGTCTTTGCTGAAAAAATCGCCGTCGTGATAAAAAATGAACTCGTCGTAATCCGTGTTGCGATGAAAAAACGGCACCCGCGCCGCAGCCGGGTCCTGCTCCAGAGGCCGCGGCAGAAAACTGCATACCACCGCGCCCGGCGTCACGAACGTCGCATGCACGCTCGGCGGTAAATGCGCCCGATGGCTCATCACCGGCCGGATATCGCGCATATTGATTTTCCAAACCGTCAGGTCGCCCTTCCACCCCACCACATCCAGCGGATTGAAAGGATAAAAGACTTTTGAATATTCCTCCTCGTGCTTGATGCGCACTTCCCATTCGTGCCCGCCCCCCGGAGGCTCGCCGCCCATCGCCAGCGGCTCCGGCGTCACGATCACCGCCGGATCATACAGCGCAGTCTGTCCCAGGATTCCGCGATCCGGCTCATCGAACTCGCCCTTCGATTGAATCACCAGGAAAAAATTGTCGGTCGTCTTCGGCACCGGGCGATACGTCACCGACCGCGGCAGCACGATGTAATCGCCCTTCTCAAACGGCATGGGACCGAAATCCGTCTCGATCACCCCTTCGCCGCGATGGACGAACACCAGTTGATCCCCGTCCGCGTTGCGCATGTAATACGGCATCGGCTCGGACCGCCGCGATACCATCACCCGGATGTCGTCATTGGCCAGAAACGCGAGCGGCGCCCCGCAAGGATGCGAAAGGTCCCGCGGCTCGAGCTTGTTCAAGTCAAAACAATGCGGCCGCAGCTTCCCTTCAAACCGGGTCCAGCCGGTAGGAGGATGCGCATGATACAAATGCGCCGCCTTCCCAAAAAATCCCTTGCGCCCGTGCTCTTCTTCAAAGGTCCCTTCCGGAATCCCGACGTGAGCCTGGGAAGCAATCTTACCTTTCTTAAGGGGATACATGCCTTCAGCATAGCGCCATATAATCGAGGTATGACGCCTGACGAGCGATACGCAAAAATCGACGCACGGCTTGAAACGATCGCGATGCATCTGGAGCTCACGGCATCCATGGCGCACGCGAGCGAGACGCGGACTGACAAAATGGAAAAGAGGATCGACAATCTGTTGGCGGCCGTTGAAAAGGACGCGGAAAACATCCGCGCGCTAGCCCGCATCGCCGAAATCCACGAGCATCGCCTGAGCGACCTGGAGGGCGGCGAGCGGAAAAACTAAAGTGATCCGCCCTCGTCAGCTCAGCTACCTGTCAAGTCGTCCGCTGGCCGAAGCGATTCCATAGGGCGCCGAAGCGGTAGACTGGCCCACCGCCCTTCCATCGACGACGATCTTCACGCGTACCGTTCCCTCTTCGCCCTTCTTTTGAGCCGCTATAAAAATAGACGCTCCGGAGCCTGTCTGAAAAGTCAGGCGCGCCGGCAAGTCAACGTCGCGCTGCTCGGTCCCACCGCCGGCGTTCCGGTAGGTCAGACCGGCCGCGGGCGCGGATCCGTCAATCACATATTCAATCTGATGCGCTCCTCGCTGAACATCCGCGCTATGGACAGGAGCCGGCGCGCCCTGGCACTCGAACTCGACATGCGGCATTGCCTGATTGGCGATAGCCAACTTGCAGGTTCTTTCGCCCGCGCTGATCATGAGCGTTGCGCCTTGCCTGTCGCCGTCTTCTCCGAAGCGGACCCCAGCCTCGCGCAGACTTGTCTCGTAGAACCCGACGACCGCATCAAAACTGGAGTTGACATCGTAGGAAAGTCTGATCTTCTCGGTGGTTTTCTCGTTGATCCTTTCGTTCTCCGGTTCGAACAAGGAAAACCAGCCAGGAACCCGAAGGAGTCCAACGTCTTTTTGTTGACCCATCGCGGCCACGATAAACGTAAGGACGAATGCAGTTCTTCGCATAACCGAAACAATCGGCTCAAACGCCCGGTACTTTAATGAAGGATCCTAGAAAACAGTTTGCTTTCCATCGTCGCCCATCCGCAGGAAGCGGCAGTCAGCACTCTCCAAACAAGCAGAATCTGCGAAAAATTGGGGACAGCCTACTCTGTCCCAAGGCGCCGCTTTTGCGCCGCGTGGACAGAGCGGGCTTCCAATTTTTCGCCCCATCCGCTCAGCCTCGACGTTTTTGCCGATCCGCACGGAGCGGCTACCGGCGCCGTGGACATGCTAACGAATCTCCTCGA
>JBEKOZ010000303.1:0-6210 GCA_049521275.1 Bryobacteraceae bacterium
CCGAGTTCATGTGCCATCCGGGGATTTTGACGGCGGAGCTCCGCGCGGCGCAAACCAGGTTGAAGGAGTCCCGCCAGGAGGAATTGCGCGCGCTGACATCTCCCGAAGTGCGTGACGCGCTGCGCGAGTCCGGCGTGGAACTGGTGACCTACCGCGAGCTTTAATTCGTTAAGGCCGGCTGCTTCACCTGTAACCCGGCCATCGAGTTCTCAATCAGCGTCTCGATGAGCAGATTGCGATCCTGCCATGGAAATCGCGGGTGGGCGATCAGCAACGAAGTGAGGCCGTGGATGTTGGCCCAGAGCACCTGAGCCGAGGCGTCGATGTCGGCTACATGGATCAGGCCGAGTTCGGCGCAGCGCCCCACTTCGTTCCGAAGATGCGCGTAAGCTTTCTTACCCATTTCGCGGGAACGTTCGCACTGCAGGCGCTCCTCGAAATCCTCGGTCATCATCAGAGCGACTTTGTAATGATTGGGATATTTCAGGCCGAACTCGATGTAGGCGCGAAGGCCTTTCTTGAGCCGTTCTATAGGATCGGTGACGGCCTGATCGATAGCGTTCTGTTTGCGGACGAGACGGGCGAAGGTCTCTTCGCAGATGCAATCGAGCAGGTCGGCTTTGTCCTTGAAATAGAGATAGATGGTAGTGGGTGAATACTCAATCTTCTCGGCAATTTTCCGCATGGAGACGTTCTCGAAGCCCTCGCGCACGAACATGTCGCGCGCAGCGTCGAGGATCTCCTGGCGAAGTTCTTTTTTCTCACGCGCCCGGCGTTCCTGAACTCCCATAGACTTAACACCGTTAAGTGTATGAGAGCTTCAGGAAGAAGTCAAGTCAGAGCGACTTCTGGACCAGAAATCCGATGAAAAGCGTGGCGTTGTAGCCGGTATGGACCAGCGTGGCGGCGGCGGTCGAGCCGGATTTGTAGCGCACGAAACCAAAGACGGTTCCCGCCAGCCCGATCACCGCAAGGTGTTGCCACGACCAGTGATATTGGCTGCCGTGGACCAGCGCAAAGGGGGTCGCGGCCAGTAGAATACCGGGCCACGGGCCCAGGGATCGGGCTAACAGGGGGAACAGAAAGCCTCGGAACACGAGCTCCTCGAAGACCGGTCCGAAGACCGTCAGAAACAGCATCATGATGAATAATGAGCGGCGGTCGGAGATCAGATCTTCTATGGGCGACGGGATGGGAGGCGCTTTGAGGAGCACTCCCAGCGTGGACGTCGCGATCGCGAGCAGGGGACCCAGGGCGGCGCACAGGAACGGAAGCCGAAACACGGTCCATCCCAGCGATCGCCAAAATGGCTGCTCGTATCGCCAGGCCACCAGCAGATACAGCACTCCGAGCAGCAGTGCGTAGATCAGCGATTGATAAATCATCGCCTGGACCGCGCCTCCGCGCGTCGGAACTAATTGGACGATGAGCATCGTCAGGAGGAACACTGGAATCACGGAGCCGATGAACAGACCGAGATCCGCGTAATTCCAGAAGGGATGCTCGCGAGGCTCGGATATGGTTGTCATTCAAATTCGATCAGGCAGCTTCGATCAGGGTCGCGGCCAGCAGCGGGATCATCAACTCATGATGCCCGGTGATGGCGAATCCGCGTCCCCCGGATTTTGCGTGCGGACGCTGCACCACGTTGACGATGGGCCGGTAATGCTGAAGAAAATCGAAATTCACCGTGGTGAATTCGGTCAACGGATTGCCGAGGTTTCGCACCACCGACACCGCCTTAAGAAACACTTCGGGCAGAACCACCGCGGACCCAATGTTCAAATATACCCCACCTTGATCGAGGCCGCGCACCAGGGAACAGAGCAGACGAAAATCGCGATGCGATGCCGCGCCGATCGCCGCGCCGTCCGCTTCGGGATGCGTATGCGGCGTATCCGTGCCGACCGCGACATGCACGGTGACCGGCGTCGACGCTTCATACGCGCCGCATAAGACGCTGTGGGGAGCAAATTCCGGCTTGGCAAGCGATGCGAGCCGTTTCCCCAGCGCCTCGCCCATGCCGAGGCCTTCCCGATCTCCTTCCACGATGGCGAGGTTCATCTCTCGCCCCGTTTCCTCGGCCGCGCCAAAGCGTCCGTCAGGCAGAACGGCTTCGACGTCCTCGCTGGTTTGGCCGGCGATCGCGATTTCGAAATCGTGAATCGACGCCGCGCCGTTCATGACAAATCCGGTCACCCACTGGCGCCGCATCAGATCCAGCAGCACGTCCGCGAGCCCGCATTTCACGACATGGCCGCCCATGCCCCACAAAATCGCGCGCTTCTTCTCACGCGCCCGGCGCAAGGCCTTCACCACGCCCTGAAACGATTCTCCGGCGATGATCTTCGGTAGCGATTCCAGCCACTGGGCGATCCCTTCGCCCTTCTGATATGGCCGCGCGAAGTGCTCGACCGTGACTTTCCCGCCGCGCGCGTCGATCGGCACTGTCTTTAATCGGTCGAAAGTCAGTGGCTTTTCCGAATAAATACTCATGCCGCACGTCCGGTTCGAAGGAATTTCTTCAATGCTTGCGCGGTATAGCTCTTTGGATTACGCACGATCTCCTCCGGCGTCCCGCTGGCGATCAGCTGGCCGCCGCGGTCGCCCCCTTCCGGGCCCAGATCGATGATCCAATCGGCGGTCTTGATCACGTCCAGATTGTGCTCGATCACGACCACGGTGTTGCCCAGTTCCACCAGGCTCGTGAGGACTTCGAGCAAACGGCGGACATCCTCGAAATGCAAGCCTGTCGTAGGTTCATCGAGAATGTAGAGCGTCTTGCCGGTCTGCCTGCGGCTCAATTCCTTGGCCAGTTTGATGCGCTGCGCTTCACCGCCCGAAAGGGTAGTGGAGGACTGTCCGAGATGCAGATAGCCAAGACCGACATCGACCAGCGTTGCCAGTTTTGGCTTGATGGTCGGGATGTTCTCGAGTAATCCCAAGGCTTGTTCCACCGGTAATTCCAATAGGTCCGCAATGGAATGGCCTTTGTATTTAACTTGTAAAGTCTCGTGATTATACCGGCGTCCGCGGCAAACATCACAGGTGACGTAGACATCCGGCAGGAAATTCATCTCGATCCGCTTGAGTCCGTCGCCCTGGCACGCCTCGCACCGCCCGCCTTTGACATTGAAACTGAAGCGTCCAGGCTTGTAGCCGCGCTCGCGCGATTCGGGCAGCATCGCGAACAAATCACGGATGGGGGAAAATACCTGGGTGTACGTAGCGGGGTTCGACCGCGGCGTCCTGCCGATGGCTGATTGATCGATCTCAATCACTTTATCGATCAGATCGAGACCGGTGACCGAAGCGTGCGCGCCCGGCTCGGTGCGCGATCCATAAACCTGCTGCGCCGCCGCCGGATAGAGAATGTCATTGACCAGTGACGATTTCCCGCTGCCCGAAACACCGGTGACCAGGATAAACAGGCCGAGGGGGAACTCGACGTCGATACTTTTGAGATTGTGCTCCGCCGCGCCTTTGATCACGATGCGATTTTCGCCGGCCGCCCGGCGCTTCCGCGGCATGGCGATTTGCCGCGCGCCTGTCAGGTACTGGCCGGTCAAAGAATCGGGATTCAGGGCAATCTCTCGCGGCGTTCCCTGCGCCACCAGATGACCACCGAGCCGGCCCGCGCCCGGGCCCAGGTCGATTACATGGTCGGCGCGCTCAATCGTATCGGCATCATGCTCCACCACCAATACCGTATTGCCCAGATCCCGCAGCCGCGCGAGCGAATCGAGCAGCCGGTTGTTATCGCGGGGATGCAGACCGATCGAAGGCTCATCGAGGACGTACAACACCCCGCGCAGCTTCGAGCCAATCTGCGTCGCGAGGCGGATGCGCTGCGCTTCACCGCCGGACAGCGACGCCGAGGATCGCTCCAGGCTTAGATAGTCGAGACCCACCGCGAGCAGGAACTCCAGGCGATTGGCGATCTCCTCCACGGCGCGGCCGCCAATCAGCCGCTCGCGCCCGGTCAGCGCCCAATTCTTGACCGTGACCAGCGCGCGGGAAAGAGACATTTCTGTGAGCGCCGAAATCGCCACGTCGTGTATCCGAACGGCGAGGCTGGATGGTTTCAGCCTTTTCCCGTGGCACACCGGACAAGGCGCGGCCGCCATATACCGCATGTACCATTCGCGCCAGGCGTCGGTCGCATTCTCGTCCTGATATAGCTTGTCCAGTACATCGATCGCCGTCTCGATCAGCGCGCTCTGCACCTTCTGCGGCAGTTGATCGAACGGCTTGGCGAGCGAGGCCTTTAGTTTGACCGCCGCCGCCGTCAGCGCGTGCGTCATGTAACTCGAATTCCCGCTGACCGCGAGCCCTCCGTCCAGCAGAGGCCGCGACGGATCGGCGATGACCTTCACCGGATCGAAGCTCCACTTGCTGCCGAGGCCGGCGCACGCTTCACACGCTCCGAACGGGCTGTTAAACGAGAACGACCGCGGCTCCAGTTGAGGAACGCTGGCGCCGCAATCGGGACAGGCCAGCTTCTGCGAGTACAACCGCTCCGCGCCGTTGACCACTGCGACCAGAACCAGTCCATCGGCCAGCCGGGTCGCCGTGACGATCGAGGCTTCCAGCCGCTTGGCGACCTCGGGCTTGATCAGCAGCCTGTCGACCACCACCTCGATGGTGTGATTTTTCCTCTTGTCGAGCGTGATCTCTTCGTCGAGTGAGCGCAGCACGCCATCGATGCGCGCGCGCAGAAATCCCTGCCGCGCGAGTTTCTCCAGCTCCTTCTTATACTCGCCCTTGCGGCCGCGCACGATCGGCGCCAGGATCATTACCCGTTCGGCCGTCCCCAGCGCCAGCACCTGTTCGAGGATCTGATCCGTCGTCTGACGCGAAATCTCGTGCCCGCAGTTCGGACAATGGGGCACTCCGATCGACGCGTAAAGGACGCGCAGATAATCGTAGATCTCCGTGATTGTCCCGACGGTCGAGCGCGGGCTGCGCGACGTTGTTTTCTGTTCGATCGAAATCGCCGGACTCAGTCCGTCGATCGAATCTACCTCCGGCCGTTCCATTTGATCGAGGAACTGCCGCGCATAAGGAGACAACGTTTCGACGTAGCGCCGCTGACCCTCCGCGTAAATCGTGTCGAAGGCGAGCGACGATTTACCGGAGCCGCTCAGCCCCGTAATCACCGTGAGCGTGTTCCGGGGAATCTCGACGTCAATATTTCTCAGGTTGTGTTGGCGTGCGCCGTGAACGGTGATGCGATCAAGCAAGTCTCTATTTTCCCACAACCCGTCAAGCAACCCGCGCCCGCAGGACACAAACTTTCGTCCTATAACGAGTGATGTGTGGGTACTAGACTAATAGGACCTTTAATCTATGTCTCAGCTATTGACCTTAGTTCTTTATGACTATAAAGTCTAAAGTACGGAGAACACAGTGAATGAACAACGCAGGAATCAGCGCTTCGATTTGAGGCTGCCTTTTGAGATCATTGGGGGCGGGACAAACACCAGAGTCGTGGGAGAGACAAAGAACGTCAGTTCCTCGGGTGTGCTATTCACCTCGGAAGCCGCGGTCGAGGTGGGCTCGCCGATCGAATACTTCATCACCTTCCCGAGACCGGCCGGCTCCCGTACTTCAGTACGGCTCCGCTGCGTCGGTACGGTCCTGCGCGAAGATGAAAAATCCAAGTTCGCGGCCACGCTGGAGCGCTACGAGTTCGTTCGCGGGCACTAGAGACGATGTGGCGCACGCACTCGTGCGTGCCGCGTCGAGACTCATCTCGACGCCTCGCACACCCCGGCCGTTGCTTCTGGAGGGGCGTATCGTAACCCGTACGCCCCCCACCGAAACTACCGTTAAAACGTCAGGTGCAAAGCCAATTGCAGGAATCGCGGAGTGCCCATGGTGTGCTGGATGATGCCCAGGCTGCCCTCCGGAGGAAACACCGGCGGCGGCGAGAATCCCGGGAAGAACGTGACGTCGTTGTTCGGAGCGTCGAAGTTCGCGTGATTGAATATGTTGAACGCGTCCACGTTCAGCCGCAGACGATACCGCTCACGAATCCGAAACTCCTTCGCCAGCGACATATCGAACTGCACCTGGAATGGCCCGCGGAAGATATTCCGGCCGGTGCCCCCGTAGAGCGACTCGTAAGGGTCGTCCGCAGGCACTCCATACGTCCCTGGCGCCACGAACTGCGGCGAGAAATCGCTGGCGTTCAACACCGGGTTGTTC
>JBEKOZ010000304.1:0-6193 GCA_049521275.1 Bryobacteraceae bacterium
ATCTGGCATCACGCCGATGACGGTGGCCGGCGCGCCGTTCACCAGGATGGCCTCGCCCAACACGGCGGAACTTGCGGCAAAGCGTCTCCGCCAGATCGATTCGCTGAGCACGGCGAGCGAGGCAGCGGCCGGCCGGTCCTCGCCCGGTGCGAAGGTGCGGCCGATCAACGGATTCACTTCGAGCGTGGAAAAAAAGCCCGCCGTGACCGATGCGCCCTGCACCTGCTCCGGGACGCCCTCGTTCCCGCCGACATCCATTCTGAGGCTCCTGAAGAGAGAGGGATTTTCGAACGCTCGATTGTTCTCCTTCCACATCAGGTAATCGCGAATGCACATTGTGCCGAATTTAAAATCCCGGGGGAAGTAGTTCATGTAGACCACCGCCACACGATCGGCGGCTGGATACGGCAGGGGCCGCAAAAGGATGCCGTAGGCGACGCTGAACATCGCGGTATTGGCGCCGATGCCCAACGCGAGCGTCAGCACGGCGACCAGGGTGAAGGCGAGGTTCTTGCGCAGCGTGCGAAAGCCGTACCGTATGTCCAGGAAAAGCTCTTCCAACATTTGACCAGTCCTCACTTGTCTGACGTGTTCCTTGACTTGCTCTATTCCGCCCAGCGCAACCTGCGCTTCGCGTCGCGCTTCCGCAAGTCCCATGCCTGTCTTGCGATTCTCGTCGGTCACCTGGTCCAGATACGCGCGCAACTCGGCATCCAGGTCCCGCTCCACGCGCGCCCGCATGAAGAGATTCCGGCTTAGACTAGACAGGCGGCTCAGCAACTGCATCGTCAGCTCGCCTGAAGCGCGCTCGCGATGGCCAGCGCGATGGTTTCCCACTGCCGCGTTTCCGCTTGCAGCTGCCGGCGGCCGGCCGCGGTAAGGCGGTAAAACTTGGCGCGGCGGTTGTTTTCCGAGTCGCCCCAGCTCGACGACAGCCACCCGGCCTCCTCCATACGGTGCAGCGCGGGAAAAAGCGACCCGGGTTTCACCCGAAACGTGCCGTTGGTGATCTGCTCGACGCGATGGGAAATCGCCAGCCCGTGCAACTCGGTCAGGGCCAGCGCTTTGAGGATCAGGAGATCGAGAGTTCCCTGCAGAAGATTCGTGGTCGCCTTACTCATATAGAAATTCTATACGTCGTTCCTATAGAATGTCAATAGGTATCGTGAATCGCCGGTCGCACCGGCGGTTTGCTATACTCTCGCGAACGTTCCTTTTGGAGGATCATCCATGAAGCGACAAATTGCCCGCGTCCTGATGGCGTGCCTGGTGTGTTCGGGACCGCCGCTTGTCTTGGCACAATCGACCGAGCCGCCTCCACTCGTGAAAATTGTCCGGGAAGACATGAAGCCGGGCAAAAGCGCGGCGCACGAGAAAACCGAAAATGCTTTCGCTCGCGCGTTCTCGAAAACCAAGTTTCCAAATCACGTCGCATGGGAGGCTATCTCAGGCCAGAGCCAGGTCTGGTTCGTCGAAGGTTACGACTCTTATGCCGGAATCGAGGCGGCGTCGAAGATTGCCGGCGCCGAGCCTCTGAAGTCCACGCTCGGCCAACTGGAGGTCGAGGACAGCGAGCTGCGCACCGGGGAGAGAACGCTGATCGCCCGCTACCAAAAGAGTCTGAGCTATGCCCCGACCCCCTTCAACCTGGCCAAAGCCCATTTCGTCTGGGTGGAGGTTGTCCAGGTGCGCACCGGTTACGTGCAGGAGTTCGCGGAGTGGCATAACATCGAACACGCCGCGTTTCAAAAGGCCGGGGAGACGATGACTGAGATGGTTTATAGAGTGAGCGAGGGCGCGCCACTGGCTACCTATATTGTCGCCTGGCCCATGGAGTCTCTGAAGGCACTGGACGAGGACGCCAAGGTTCCATGGAATACGCGCGAGGCAATGGGCGAGGGATACGAGCGCCATCGGCAGCTCAATAAAGACATATTTGTTTCCCGGGAACACATTCTGTTCGCGGTGAATCCGAAGATGAGCAATCCGCCGAAGGCGTACGTCGAGGCGGATCCGGATTTCTGGGCGCCGAAGCCGAAGTAGCTCAGGAACGAGCGGGCCCAGGATGCGGTAGGGCGAGGAGCATTTGAACCAAGGCGTCAGCGAAGCGCCGGGCCCAGCGAATCTGCCCCGCTTTTTCGGCGACTTCGTCCTGGCGGAACTCGACTTGGAGGTAGGGCATCTTACGCCGCATGGCGTGAAACGGGATGCTGTAATCCACCGCTGGATTCAGGTCGTACGGCTGATTGTCGCCTACTGAGATATCGCCCGGACGCCGCAGAGTTTCTAAAATCGGCTCCACCAACCGGCGATCGCCATAGCTGGAGAACGCGATCTCCCAAGGCCGGATCTCTCCAGCCAGGCATTCCGTCATGGAGTGGATGGAGAGCGCGATGGTGTCCCCGGCGTCCCCGATAACCGATTCGACCGCCGCGTGGTAAGGATGAAACCATTGTTCGATGCGCATTCGCCGCGCCTGTTCGCTTAGGCCCCGGTTGCCGGGAATCGCCGTGCCGTCGCTGACTTCTGGAATAAGATCGGGAGCGTCGAGTTGACGATTACAGTCGATGACCAGCCGGGAGGTGCCGCACAAAATGGCGGGAGCATCGAAGATATTCGACAACTCCTCGCTCACTCCGGCAGCTCCAATGTCCCAGGCGATATGACGGTCCAGCTCGCGCGCGGGTAAGCCCAGATTTCCCAACTCCGCGGGAATGCGATTGCTGGCGTGATCGCAGAAAATGACGAATCGGCCCTTTCCAGCCGGCCGAAGAATCCGGAACGCGCTATCCATCCAGGTTCTGATTCACGGAAACGGTCACGTCCATTCCAAGAAAGGAGGAAGGCGCGCCGGTGTATGTACCACAGAGCGGCAGCGCCTGCCTCTGATCCCACGCCAGGGCCACACGAATCAGATTGCGGTTTCCAACGATGCTATTGGTTGGATCGAAATCGATCCAGCCTGCGCCCGGCAGGTAAGCCTGCATCCACGCATGAGTGGAACCCGTGCCGTTCGCGCCCGCGGAATCCTCATCGGGCGAGAAAATATAACCGCTCACGAAACGCGCGGCGAGGCCCAGCGAGCGCGCCGCCTCGATCATGAGGACGGCGAAATCCCGGCAGCTTCCCGAACGGCTGTCGATCGTTTCGCCCGGACTTTGAACGCCCTTCTCCGTCCGCCGCCGGTAGTCGAAGTCCTGGCGGATTCCTCGCGTCATGGAACGGAGGATGTTCATGGTCTCGCTGCTGCCGGACGGATCCAGGAATCCGCAAGCCCAGCGGGTCAGACGGTCGCTGGGGTGCTGGTTCACCAGGGCCCTCGCCAAATTTGGGAATTCTTCATCGGAATACCGGAAAGGATAGGTCCTGGCGTAGTCTTCAATCGGATATTCCGGCATCGTACTTTCGAAATGTTCGAGCGCCAGGGTGCTATCGAAACGCAATTCCGTAGCCGGGCCATTGAAAGCGGCCACCGCGACGGAGTTATCGAAGGCATCGTGGAGCCAGCGAAGACGGGCGGGATTGGGTGTGATTTCCAGACTCGAATTGAGAAGCCGGAGATCGTGACTTTCCCGCGGCCGGAACATCATGCGATGCTCGCCGAACTTCACGGGCTCGGAATATCGATAGACCGTGACGTGGCGCACGGTGAGAAAAGACATAACTGGATCGTTCCTATGTTGGAGGTCCGACGGCTTCGTCGGTCCATACTTTGAAGCTCTCGAGCATATTCGGTCCGAAGGTGGTCGCGATGGCGACGTCGCAGGCATCACGACCCCTTGCCAGCAGCACTCTGCCGATCCGCGGTACGTTATTGCGTGGATCGAAGGTATGCCATCCGCCCCCGATATAAACTTCCATCCACGCCGCGAAATCCCCCGGAGGATAAGGCGGCGGTGTGCCCATATCGCCAAGATAACCCGTGCAATAACGGGCGGGAATATTCATGCAGCGGCAAAATGAAATGGCCAGGTGGGCGTAGTCGCGACATACTCCGGCGGACTCATCCCAGGCCTCAAAGGCCGTCCGCGTGGAACGCGCCTGCTGATAGTCGAAGTGGATCCGGTTATGCACGTAATCGCAGATCGCCTGGACGCGCGCCCAACCAGGCTGCGACCAGCCGAACAGATCCCAAGCCACCTGCGACAGCAAGTCCGTCTCGCAATACCGGCTCCCGAGGAGGAAGACGAGCGTGTCTTCGGGCAGATCCTGAATCGGGTGTTGCATCGCGCCGGGAACCACCTTGTCCGGCTCGCCGGTATCGCGGACTAGAGCGTCCGTCTTAATTCGGAACAGCCCGCCCGGCGCAACGAGCCGGGTGCACCAGTTGCCAAAGCCGTCGCGATATCCTCCGATCGGCACAGCCGGATCCGTGGTCAGATGATCGGGAATGATGATGTCCGAGGCCCGCGAATAATGAATACTCAAGGCCAGGATCATTGGCGTTGGTTGGGGAAAGCTATAATTCAGTTCGTAACCGAGCCGGATCTGCAACCAAGTTTCCTTCCCCTCGACGCGGAAGCCAAAGTCCCGGTCGTATCGTGGACCGCTAGTTCATGGTAGCGTGATTCCAACGGCCCTGCCTGGCACACGCCAGGGGATCGGCCTCACCCTGTGGCACAATGAAATCCTCGTGAAACCGACCCTCGTGCTGTTCCTGCTCACCGCGGCGGCCCTCGCCCAGACCGCGGATTTTCTCGCGGAGATCATTCGCGTGAACACCAGTAATCCTCCGGGACAAGAAGGCAAGCTCGATGAGTTGCTGGCGACCAAGTTTAAGCCGCTGGGGTTCGAGGTCGACATCATCCAAACGCCTGAGCCGGGGAAGGCACACTTCATCGCGCGCCTGCGCGGCGACGGGAGCAAGAAGCCGATCCTGCTGGCGGCGCATGCGGACGTGGTCGGCGTGGAACGCGAGAAGTGGTCGATCGATCCTTTCGCCGGCATCATTAAAGACGGTTACGTGTTCGGGCGCGGCGCGATTGATTTCAAGGGCGGGCTGGCGGTGTTCGCGCAGGCTGCGATGATGCTGGCGAGGAACAAGGTGGCGCTGGCGCGGGACGTGATCTTTCTTTCCGAAGCGGATGAAGAGGGCGGGAAGTACAACACGTCCTGGCTGGCGCAATCGCACTGGGACAAGATCGACTGCGAGTTCTCCCTGAATGAGGGCGGTTGGATCATCAAGAACGCCAACGGGAAGGTTCGGTACGTCAGCATTTCGACGGCCGACAAGGTGGGAGTATCGCTGGTGCTGCGGGCTCGCGGGAAATCGACGCACTCCTCAATGCCGGTCGCGGACAATGCTATCTTCACTTTGGCGAAGGCGCTGGCCCGGCTCGCCGATTACGAAACGAACCCAAGCCTGATCCCGAGCACCAAGGAATTTTTCCTCGCTTTGGCGAAGACCAGCCAGCCGCCGATGTCGGATTACTTCTTGAACCTGGTGAACAGCAGCGACCCGGAGCTGGTGAAACAGGCCGACCGCGAGATCAGCAAGGATCCGCTGCTGCACGCGATCATGCGCAATACCATCGCTCCGGTGCTGATGAACGCGGGCTTCCGGGGCAACGTGATCCCCGGTTCGGCGGAGGCGACGGTGAATTTTCGCCTGATTCCGGGAACCAATACGGCGGACCTGATCGGCGAGATGACGCGGGTGATCAACGATCCGCGAGTGGAGATTACGCCGGTGGTCAGCAGCATCGGCGGGACGCGTCCTCCGGCGGAATTGGAGCGGCTCCAGAAGCTGCCGCCGTCCACCGAGGACAGCGAGCTCTATCGGGCGCTGGTGCGGCAGGCGAACGCCGTGTATCCGGAGGCGGTGGTGACTCCTTACCTGTTCCAGGCGGGCACGGATGCGATCGCATGGCGCAGCCGCGGGGTGCCGGTCTATGGAATTTATCCGTATCCGATCGATCATGATGATTTATCGCGCATGCATGGGGACGATGAGCGGGTCAGCATCGAATCGCTACGGAGCGGGACGGAGTTGATTTATAAAACGCTGGTGGAGGTCGCGGGGAAGAGGTAGAGGTGTCTGTCCGCATGCTTACGCATGGCGGTTCAGGTGTCGACGTGAGCGTCGACACGGCACGCAGGAGTGCGCGCGCCACGTCAGATCGCTAGCCAGGCGGCTAAGGCGGCGAATTTCTGATCCTGCTGCCAGGGCGGGCCGATCGCTTTGCCGAGTTCG
>JBEKOZ010000305.1:0-6193 GCA_049521275.1 Bryobacteraceae bacterium
CATTTGCTCGCCATTGTAAAGATGGAGTTGGAAAATGCGGTGGCCTCGATCGTCGCCGCGGAGAGTCCGCCCGGTGCGCCGCTCGAAGCGCGAAAAGCGCAGGCCGTTGTGGCGCGTTCGTTCCTGATCGCCGCGCGTGGGCGGCACCAGGGCTTCGATTTTTGCGACACCACGCATTGCCAGTTCCTGCGCGAAGCCCCGCCCGCCGGAAGCCTTTCCGCGAAGGCCGCGGAGGAAACCCGGGATCTGATCATCGCCTATCAAGGCAGCGCGATCCCCGCTCTTTACTCGGCAAATTGCGGCGGCAAAACGCGGACCCTCGACGAAGCCGGCTGGAATCAGGAAGCCTACCCCTACTTCGCCATCGAGTGTCCGGTGCGCGGCGAAGTCTTCGGTCATCGCCTCGGCATGTGCCAGGAAGGCGCGGCGCAAATGGCGCGTAATGGAAAAACCTTCCGCGAAATCCTAGCCCACTACTTCCCCGCCACCACCATCACCATTCCCTAGCGCCCAAACTCTACTCTCTGTCTTTTTCTTAGTGGCGCACGCCCCGGGCGTGCCGCGTCGCCACTCGTGGCGCCGCCTCTTCTTCACGTCACCGCGGATAAGGATGCCCCCGCAGCGTAGTCAGCGCCCGGTAAATCTGCTCCGCCAGCACCACGCGCGCCAGCTCATGCGGCATCGTCATCGGCGATAACGCCAGCAGCAGATCCGCGCGAGCCCGCCACTCAGCCGGCAAGCCATCCGAACCGCCAACGACGAACACCATGTCGTGCAGCTTCTCGACCTGCGCAATAAACGCGGCTGACGTGATCGCCCTTCCCAGCGGATCGAGCAGAATCTTCGCCGCCGCCGGATGCTTCACCCACGGATCGAAACGTCCCGGATGGATTTCGCGCATCTCGCAAGTCGCGTACCGGGTCGACCGCTTGATGTACTCCTCCGCCATCGCATTCGCGTGCGGGTCGCGCGCCTTGCCGATGTAGTACAGGAAAATCTTCACTTCAGAAATGCGCGGATGCGCTCCACCGCGTCCATCAGATTTTCAAACGAATTGGCAATCGAGAATCGCAGATATCCTTCGCCATTTTCGCCGAACGCTGCCCCGCTCAACGCGGCGACTCCGGCCTCGTTCAAAAAAGCGTCGGCCAACTCGTTCGACGTTCGCCCCGTTCCCGTGATATCCGGGAACACGTAGAACGCGCCCTCCGGAATCGGGCAGCGAAATCCGGGCAGCGAGTTGAGTCCAGCGCAAAATGCATCGCGCCGCCGCCGGAATTCACCGACCATCCGATCGACCTCGTCCTGTGGACCCTCCAGCGCGGCGATCCCCGCGCGCTGCGTGAACGATGCGGTGCAGGATGTCGAATTGACGATTAACAGATTCACCGGTTCCACCAGCCACTGCGGCAGGACGGCGTACCCAAGCCTCCAGCCGGTCATCGCGTAGGTCTTCGAAAATCCGTCGAGGATGATCGTCTTATCCAGCATCCCCGGCAAGCTGGCAATCGACAGCGGCTTTTCGCCAAACCAGATGCGCGAATAAATTTCGTCCGACAGAATCAGGATGTCGCGATCCCTCACCAACTCCGCCAGGGCGCGAATCTGCTCTGCCGGAATCACGCTTCCAGTCGGATTTTGTGGCGAATTAAGGACGATTAAGCGCGTTTGGGAGGTGATTTTTGCGTGATCAAGGTCAAATAAGGAGCGATAAGGAACCGGTTTCGCGCCGCAGAACCGGATCATCGACTCGTAAATGGGGAACCCGGGATTCGGATAAATCACCTCGTCGCCTGCCTCGAGCAGCGCAAGCATCGGAAAAAACATCATCGGTTTGCCACCGGGCGCCACCGTAACCCGGTCCGGGCTGACTTCGATTTCCCGCGTCCGCGAAACATAGGACGCAATCGCCGCCCGCAATTCGGGCAGGCCCTGCGTCGGGCCGTAGTGCGTAAACCCCTGATCTAGCGCGGCTTTTCCGGCTTCAATAATGTGCTTGGGAGTTGGGAAATCGGGCTCGCCGATCTCCAGATGGATGATGTTCCGGCCCTGCGCTTCGAGCGCCCGCGCGCGGCGCAGCACCTCGAATGCGGACTCGGTGCCGATGCGCGACATCCGGCCGGCTAGCTTCATATTTTCTGAAAGAAAGGAATGCTGTTGCGAGTTTCCGCCGATTCGACCGCATCGCCGATCGCCACGCGGTCGCCCAAAATCCGCGCGGTCAGTCGCTTACCATTTTCAAGCGTGACGATCACCAGTTGATAAGGCGCGTCCGCGGCGAACTGCTCCGGGGGCGCGAACACCACCGTTTCGGTATAGACAACGCCTTTCACGCGGCCCCCAGAATGGTCACGACGGCGGTTGCGCCGGAACCACCTAAATTCTGCGCCAGTCCAAGATCGTGGCGCGCGACCTGACGTTCTCCAGCTTCGCCGCGAAGCTGCAAAACGACGTCGCAAATCTGCGCAACTCCTGTCGCGCCGACCGGATGGCCCTTTGACTTGAGGCCTCCACTGGTGTTGATCGGACGCTCGCCATGGAGACAGGTTTTGCCTTCGAGCACATACGGACCGCCGGAGCCTTTTTCGACAAACCCCAAGTCCTCGGTAGCCACGATTTCGGCGATGGTGAAACAATCGTGTAATTCGGCGAATTGAATATCAGACGCCGTGACGCCGGCCATGTTGTAGGCTTTTTGCGCGGCTTCTTTTACCGCGCGGAAGGTGGTGATGTCGTCTTTTTCATCGAGCGCGACGTGGTCGGATGTTTGCGCGATCCCCTTCACAATAACCGGCTTCGAGGTGAATTCAGAAGCGCGTTCGAGAGGACAGATCAGCACCGCTGCGGCGCCGTCGCTGATCAGCGAGCAGTCGTACACAGTAAGAGGCTCGGAAATAGGCTTGCCGTTCAGCGCCTGCTCCATGGTGATGACTTTGCGCATGTGCGCCTGGGGATTTTTCGCGCCGTTCGCATGATTTTTCACCGCGACCGCGGCCAGTTGCTCGCGGGTGGTGCCGTACTGATACATGTGGCGGCGCGCGATCATGGCGAAAAGAGCCGGAAATGTCGCGCCGGCGCGGCCTTCGCCGCACATGTCTCCGGCGCCGGCTAGAATTTCGGTGACCTTCGGGGTCGATTGCGAGGTCATTTTCTCGACCCCGCCGACCAGCACCAGGTCGTACATTCCGGCGGCGACGCTCGACACGGCGTGAAAAAAAGCTGAACCACTGGACGCGCACGCGGCCTCAAACCTGGTGCATGGAACGTGCTCGACACCCATGGCTCCGGCGATGTAGGGAGCCAGATGATTTTGTCCCACGAAGGAGGGTCCGGCAAAGTTCCCGAGGTAAAAAGCCTCCACTTTTGAAGGACTTACATGGGCGTCTGCCAGGCAGGCCAAACCCGCTTCGACGGCCAGCGAACGCAGGTCCCGATCGGCGAAGGCGCCAAAGGCAGTTTTCCCAATGCCGATAACGGCTACAGCTCTCATATATGATTAGGATAGCGCGACCGATAGATGAGGTAGCCATGCACGTTTTGCCGGATTCCGTCGTCAATTCTCGTAGATGGCTACGAGCGTCCTATCGGTTTTGGAAAGAGCGGTTTTGGATAGAGCAATGAGCGAAGCTCCCGGGTCGACCCGCTTTGACGCCGCACCGTTGTCGTCGGAACACCAGACGCGGTTCGTCGAACAGAACATGCGCCGCGTGTTCCTGCTGATCTACCGCATGGTGGGCAACGTGGCCGATGCGCAGGATCTGACGCAGGAAGCCTTCATCAAGGCCCTGCAACGGCAGGAACAATTGAAGGATCTGGACAAGGCCGCGCACTGGTTGTCACGCATTGCGAGCAACACCGCGATCGATTTTTTGCGCCGCTCCGGCCGGGTGAGTTTTTCGGACATCGATGAAATGCTGGACCCGGTCGCGAGCGCCCATGAAAACAATCCGGAGCAACTGGTGCTGCGCGGGGAGCATCACGCGTATCTGGAAGCGGGATTGAATTCGTTAACCGGGCGGGAGCGCACGGCGCTGCTGTTGCGCGACGTGGAAGGTTTGCCGGCCGATGAAGTCGCCGCGCAGTTAAATTGCTCGAAGGCGACGGTGCGGTCGCACATCGCGAATGCGCGCGTGAAGCTGCGGAAATATCTGGAGCGGCCGCGGCGAAGAGGAATGGCATGAAGCAGCATGTAAAAGAGACCGATCTGGCGCTGTATGCATCGGGCGATTTGCGCCCGTGGCAACGCGCGGCGGTACATTTGCATGTCCGCCGATGCGAGTCGTGCCGCGAGCTGGTGGAAGAATTTCGCGCGGATGGAAAAATCTTGCGTGAGGCCGCGGAAGGGCTTCCGGAGGGATTGGACTGGACACGGCTCTCCGCGGAGATGACGGCGAATATCCGCGTGGGCCTGGCTGCGGGCGAATGCGTGAATCCACGTGTAAAGGTCGGGACCCGGCGATCGATCTCCACCGCCATTCCCAAGCTGTGGCGTCCGGTGGCGCTGGCGTCGGCAGTCACAGCGATGCTGGCGGTGCTGCTGGCCGGCGGATGGTGGTTGAACATGCCCGCGCAGGACGCGCAGACGTTGAGCCGCGCGATGCGCTCCATCTGGCACGGACGGACAGCGATGCCCGAAGAACGCGGGCCCGTGATTGAGGCGACATCAGAAGGTGTCGAGTTGCGAAAGGACGGCGGCTCGGTGGGCGTGTCTCAGAATGCGGCGCAACTGATGACCGTTTCGGTGAGCACGCAAGGCTCGGCCAGCGCGTATTATGTGGACCAGGACACGGGCCAAGTGACGATCGCAAGTGTTTCGTATGAGCAATAAGATCATTATTCTCGCGCTCGCGGGGGCGATCGCCTTAACAGGGCAGACGCCGGGGCGCAAGATCGATTTTCCGGTGGACTCGCCGGTGACCGCGGTCTCCTCCGATTGGAGTGACACGCGCGCAACGCCACGCGGAGGCGCGTTCGTGGTGGATGTTCACGCGGTCCTCTCGCTGCGCAATTCCAGCCAGCGGCGGATTCGGGGCGTGACGCTGGCGGTGCTGGCGCAGGAAGTGACGCCGGGCGGCAAGGGTTCGGTTTCGGTGCCGAGCCTGGATGTGGGACCGGGCGAGGCGTTTCCGCTGCGCATCGATCTGTCGCTGCTGTGCCCTCTGGGAGCGCCGATGGTGGAAGTGAAGCTGGACGGAGTGCTGTTCGACGACCTCACTTTTTATGGCTCCGACAAATTGAATTCGCGCCGCACGATGACCGTGTGGGAGCTGGAAGCGCGCCGCGACCGTAAATACTTCAAGACGCTGCTGGAGACGGCGGGCAGCGCGGGCTTGCAGAAAGAGATTCTGAGCAACCTCGACCGGCAGAGAGACAGGCCGTCGGCCGGGGTGCAGATGGTGCGCGGCCGGTCGACGAATGCCGATCCTGAGCGCGAGCTTCAGTTTGCGTTCCTGAACATGCCGGATTCGCCGGTGGAGCCGACCGGCGGCACGGCGCGCATCGCGGGCAACGAGGCGAGGGCGCCGCATATCCATATCCAAAACCGGTCCGACCGGGGAGTGAAGCACCTGGAGATGGGCTGGATTGTGAAAGACCAACAAGGACGCGAATTTCTGGCAGCGTCGATTCCAGCGGATGTGAGCCTTGCGCCGGGCAAATCGAGCCAGGTGACGCAGGACACGGCTCTGCGCTTCGCCGAGCGAACGCAGATCGACAGCATGACGGGGTTTGTTTCAAGCGTCGAGTACGCCGATGGATCGTACTGGATTCCTACGCGCGGGGAGTTGAACGATCCGAAACTGCGCGCGGTGATCGCGCCGTCGCCCGAAGAGCAAAGGCTGTTGCAGATCTATCGCAAAAAGGGCATCAACGGGTTCGTCGACGAGCTGAAGAAATTTTAGCCGCCGGTCAAAAACATGGACTTCGAAATTACTCCAGCTGAAGTGAAACGGCGGCTGGATGCGGGCGAGAAACTGCACCTGATCGACGTGCGGGAACCCAACGAATTTGCGATGGCTCGCATCGAAGGCTCCGAGTTGATTCCGATGCGTCAGGTGCCGGCGGAGCTGCAGACGCTCGAAGGCCGGGCGGATGAGGGTCCTCTCATTGTCTTTTGTCATCACGGCGTGCGGAGTCTCAATGTCGTGAATTGGCTGCGCGGGCAGGGGCTAGAAGCGTGTCACAGCATGGCTGG
>JBEKOZ010000306.1:0-6175 GCA_049521275.1 Bryobacteraceae bacterium
CTTCGCCGACCGCTTCTTCCGTGCCTATCCGGAATGGGAACCGTTTGCAACAAACGTAGACGAAGGGATGTTTGAAGTGTTCGTACCTCAAGCCGGAACGGATCGCCAGCTATGGGTAAGCACGCAGGATAACGAACTCACAATTGGTTTCGATCACTGGCACGAACACCTGGGAGCTTTTCTTGGCCTAAGCGATGCCGATGCGATTGAGCAGACCATGGAGGGTGTCCGCTCGATTGTTCAAGAGGATCTGGTCGTCCTGATCAGTTTCCGCGGTGGGAAATGGGTTAAGTCGACAAAACGAAAACCGTTCGAGCCTCTAGTTATCGAGCCCGGCGGCACGACGCACGTTTACTCATGGCGTGGCACTCACGACCGCATCCTTGATGGAATTCCGCCGCTAATTACTTAGCACAGACCTCTAAGGAGCGGCTCTCCGCCAGAGCGGCCGCCATCAAAGAGCGGGCATATCGCTCCAGCAAACCCTTCTGAACCAGGTGATCCAAAACCATCTCGGGCGTCTTCCCCGACGCAAGCGACGTGACGGCCTCTCGATAAAGCGAAGGTAGCGCAATGCTGGGAGTCATAATGAAGCAGGCTCCTATTTTCCCTGCTACATCCCCCAGGCGTCACCCCGCAATCGAAATTAGTACTCCCGTGGCGCGAGCTTCAGCTTGCAGCGACGGCTTCAGCCGGCGTCTTTAGAATAAACAAGGCGCCCACTCAAATAAGTCTCGACCACCGCAATCCCCCCATCCGCCATCCGGAACTTCACCACATCCGCCCTCGACCCCGGCTGCAACCCCCGAATCCTTCCACCCACTCTTCCCGCCCTCGCCGCATTCGTAGTTGCCATGGTGATCGCTTCCGCCAGCGTCAATCCGGCAATCTTCATCAGGTTCTCCACCCCTCGATCCATCCGCAAACTGGACCCCGCGAGTCGCGTCAAGCCCGCCATGCGCACGCTCCCGTCCTCATGCAACTCCACCTCGACCTCGCCCAGCATGTACCTGCCCGGCGCGCACGTCGCCGGCATCACCGCGTCCGTGATCAGCACACTGCGCTCGACTCCCTTCGCCCGCAGCGCGACTTTCAGGAACGCCTTCCCCAGATGAATCCCGTCGACAATCATGCTGGCGTTCAGCCGGTCTTCCGCCAATTGCTCAAAAATGTAATTCGGATGCCGCGCCATCACCGAGTGCGCTCCGTTGCCGATGTGCGTCGATAGCGTCGCCCCCGCGCTCACCGCGTCCTGGATCTGCTCCGGTGTCGCCTTGGTATGCCCGATGCTGATCACCACGCCGTCGCGCGACAGCGCTTCTATATAAGGAAGAGCTTCCGGCCATTCCGGCGACAAAGTCACCAGCCGCACGTGCCCTCCGGCCGCCTCCTGCCAGCGTTTGTATTCGTTCAGATCGGGAGCCCGAACCCACCGCCGCGGATGCGCCCCGCGCGGTCCGTCTTCGGGTGAAATATGCGGACCCTCCACATGAAACGCCTCCATCGCCGGACCTTCTTCAAGCGTCTCGCGCGCAGCGGCCAGGTTCCGCAATGCGCCGAGCATCTTCTCCGGATCTCCCGTGATCACGGTCGGAAAACATCGCGTCACGCCCGTCGAGAACATCACCCGCAGCGACCGCGCAATTTCTTCCTGCCGCGCATCGGGCGCGTTGTAATCGACGCCCGCGAATCCATTGATCTGAATGTCGATGAAGCCCGGCGCGACATATTCGTCATCCGCGATCTGGTCTGAAAACGCCGGATTCAAGTGCTGAATCACGTCGTCGAACTCAATCGTGATGCGGTCGCCCGAAACCGCGTCCCGGCCGCTACATTTCATAAGTGTCATGATTTATGCACAGCATACCCACAGCGGTGCGTCCGCAACTCGCCCAAAGCAATCGAGAAACAACTGAGGAAATCCACAAGTTCCAGCTTCCCCCAAGCCCTGATTCCTGGTACAAACGTTCTAGATTTCTGCGCGGGATCGGGCCTGTGTGTCAGTCTCGGGGGAGGTGGCCGTGGGTCAGGTCCCAGCGCGGAGTCCGAATGTCGCCCTCCGACCTGGCGCGTGGGGCGCCCTTTCCTGCACAGGATCGCTGGCGCCCTCCGCTCGACTAACTCACCGCGACAGGTACCGGCGTCAACCAGCCGAACCGGTCCGCGGTTTTTCCTTCCACGATGGCGAAAAACTCCTTCTGAATTTTCTCCGTAATGGGCCCGCGCTTGCCTTTGCCGACCGTAATCCGGTCGACGGAACGAACCGGCGTGATCTCCACCGCCGTGCCCGAGAAAAACACCTCGTCGGCCACATAGAGCATCTCGCGCGGGATCAGCCCTTCGACAATTTCAATCCCCAAAGAGCGCGCCAGCGTCACCACGGTATCGCGCGTAATTCCCGGCAGCACGCTCGCGCCCAGCGGAGGCGTCAACATCTTGCCGTCGCGAATCAGAAAAATATTTTCACCCGAGCCTTCGCTCACATAACCCGCCGAATCGAGCGCGATGCCTTCGCTATACCCGTTGGCCTCAGCCTCCATGCGGATCAATTGCGAGTTCATGTAATGGCCGCCGGCTTTCGCCAGGGCGGGCAGGGTATTGGGAGCCAGCCGCGCCCAACTCGAAACGCACACGTCGACGCCGTTCGCAATACCTTCTTCGCCGAGATACCGGCCCCATTCCCAGGCCGCGATGTAGGTTTCGATGGGATTATCCTTGGTCGGCATCACGCCCATGTTTCCGTACCCGCGAATCACCAGCGGCCGCAGATAACAGGACTCCAGCTTGTTCGCGCTCACCACATCGAGCATCGCCGCGCACAGCTCCTCTTGAGAGAAGGGAATTTCGACGCGGTAGATTTTCGCCGAGTCGTGCAGCCGCCGCACATGTTCGCGCAGCCGGAAAATAGCGGGACCGGATTCCGTCGCGTAACAACGAATGCCTTCGAACCACGAGCTGCCGTAGCTGGTGACATGCGCCAGCACGTGAATCTTCGCATCGTTCCAGGCGATCAGCCGGCCGTTGTGCCAGATCTTTTCGGTAGGTTTGATCATGCTAAATTATAACCTTGATTTTCGATGCGATTCTGTTCGACTTCGACGGCGTCCTCGCCGACACTGAACCGATCCATTACCAGTGCTGGCTGGAGATCCTCGCGCCTTTCGGCATCGAACCCACCTGGGACTACTATCAGCGCGAATGCATCGGCATTTCCGACCGCCTGATGGTGGAACGCATCTCAACGCCAGCCTTATTCGACCTTATCTGGCCAAAATATGCACTGAAACAGGCCTTATTTCGCCATAAATTGACCTTAAAATCACCTTTTTCAGCGGAAACATCAGCCTTGATTGCGGAACTTTCGCCGCATTATAAATTAGCGGTCGTCTCCTCGAGCGGCCGGACGGAGGTCGAGCCGCCGATCATCCGCGCCGGCCTCCGCGGTCATTTTCAGGCCATGGTTTGCGGAAAAGAAGGGGGCAATCTGAAGCCGTCGCCTGACCCGTATCTCCATGCGGCACAATTACTTGGCGCGAAGGTCCCGCTGGTAGTGGAAGACTCCGCCGCCGGAGAAGCCTCAGGCCGAGCCGCCGGCTTCGAAGTGCTGCGGGTTAGTTCAGCCGAATCAGTGCCTTCCGCGTTGCGGCGAGCGCTGACGCCGCCAGCCGGCAACCAACAGGCCACCCAGACCGAGCGTTAAAATGCCATAGAACCCCGGCTCAGGAGTGCTCGCCATCGTCGCCGTCCCATTCACGAGTGAATAAGGCTCACCGCTGGCCGCCTCCAAAAAAGAATCTCCCGCGAGGGCCCCACCGGTGTAACCAACAAGGGTCCCGGGCGCAAAGTCCAAAAACATAAAGGCGCTGTCCGGAGAGTGGAAGTCACCTAGCAAGACGCAGCTAGGACCACAGGCGAAAGGCGTGTCAAAATCGTTGACATAGCCCTGCGACACAGTCAAGAATCCGCCAGCGATGTCTCCAGCAGTCGTATCGATGTCGAGTGTGCCGTTCACAGTAACGCCTGGCAAGCCAGAAAGATCGGCGAAAATCGTGAAGGGGACAATGGCTGCTTTAGCGACCGACGGCGCGACGGCCATAGCTGCAAACAGCAGTAAGCACGCCGAGCTAGATGATCTTACCGTCCACATTGTGTATCTTTTCACCATCTCTCCTCCGACGCATCCAGCCAAAATTTGAGCGCTACCGCGAGCTTCTCACAGCCAGCTCGCCATATCAAGGTCGCACACCGAGTTAGAGGATAAATTGAAACTACTAGTACTACCACTTAAGTTACTTCCGATAACAGATATTATGTCGACTATCATGGTAGTGGGTCAGTTTGGACTTTACTTCATGAATCCGCTCTGGCCACTGCCCGTTGAGCTTAGTTCGTCGTTTAAAGGGTCGTCGAGGGCCAGGATTTTGCGGAGATTTGGACTTAGGCCGGACTGGGTCTCCTTGCTTAGCAACCTCTTTTGATATTGTTGCTGCGGGATGTCGTGGCGGCAGAAGAAGCTATGGAGGGCTCGGCGTTCTTTATCGGTTCGATTGGCCGTGCCGCCGTGCCAGGCGTGGGCGTTCATGATTACTACTGTTCCGGCTCGGCCGGTTACTAGCAGTTCCTGGGGATGCTCGGCATAGGGATCTGGGAGTTCGTCTTGCGGTTTCTTATGCCAGTTGTGGGAGCCTGGGATGACTCGGAGGGCTCCGTTTTCCGGGGTGAAATCGTCCAGCATCCAGACGCAGTTGCAGACGGCGTAGCCTTTGGCGTCGGGCAGGAGGCCCATGTCGATGTGGAAGGGCTGGACGCTCTGGGAGCGCGGATTGGCGGAGCGCACGTTGAGGCTGCTCAGTTTGAAATCTTCGCCCAGGACGCTTTCTACTAACGCCAGCATTTCTTGGCGCGCGATGGCCTGTCGGAAGACTTCTCCTTTATCGACCAGGTTGGCCAGGCGGCGGGCGTTTTCTTCGGTCTTGAATTCGGAGCCGGCGGCGGCGCCTTCTTCGAGGAAGAGTTGGTCGACGCGGGCTCGCATTTCGGCGAGCAATGCCGCGCCCATGTAGTCTTCGAGGATGGTGAAGCCAGAGTCGGCCAGTTCCCTTTTGTGGTCCATTTCAAATTTTACTTTAGCTGAAAAAGTGAGCAGGCAACGCCTGGTAAGCGAGGCGGCAGGCTCTGTCCGCATGCTTACGCATGGCGGTTCGGCGGCTCGGAATGAGTATCGGAAACCGCTCCCTGCGGTCACGGCTCGGAAGAAGACGGCTGCGGGCCTTGACGAAAAAAAGAGCCCGGCGAAAGTCAAAAGACTTCGCCGGGCCACGAGGAAAGAAGAAATACACCCGACTGATACAGCTTGTTACAGAAAATCGTTACCGGCGTCCGCCTCCGCCACTGCGCGAGCTGCTGCTTCCGCTGCTGCTGCTGCGCGTCGCTGCGCCGCGGCTTTGTACCACCGATGGATTGATCCGCACCGACGACGATTTGCCGGCGCCGGACGACAGGCTGCCGTTGGCCGTGGTGCTGCCCGTCGATCCTGTTTTGTTCCCTTCGAATTTCTGCCAGCTGCTGGCGGCCGGCGCCGTGGACTTCGGAGTGGAGACGCTGTTGGTGGAGGTGGTGGGATTCACGTGCTGCCAGCCTCCGGTATTGGCGGTATTGACTGAGTGCGTCGCGGGTGTGCTCGTCGAGGCCGAACGCGCCATCGCCTGGCGCTGTTGATCGAAAGAGATGTGGCTCGCCGACGCCGAGGAAGCGTGACTGGAATAGAAATGGGAATTGTCGCTCGCGTGCGTTGCTCCGGCGGAAGTGTTCGAGAAGTGCGTGCTCTCGCGCGACGGCGCGATGGGCACGGAGCCACGCACGGAGCCGGCATGGGCCAGATCGGCGGAAGTCGCGTGGACGTAGTTTCCGGTGGTCACGCCGGCGCGTCCGAACTGATTCGAGGCCATGCTGGTAACGCCGTTTGAAACCCTCGCGTTGCGATAGAGAGCGGTTGCGGCGACGGTGTGCGGCACGTTCATGGCGCCAAAGCCGCGTCCGTAAATGCCCGCGCCATAGCCGGGATAGAAGCGCTCATAGGGCGCCAGGGCAACCCAGCCGACGTTGCCGAATCCAAAACCAAAGCCTACGCCGATGCCGGGGCCCCAGCCGAAGAATCCGACCAGAGCCGGCTGCC
>JBEKOZ010000307.1:0-6155 GCA_049521275.1 Bryobacteraceae bacterium
GGAAAGAACGCGATGGCGGATGCAATCGTAATAGAGACTTACGGAGAATATGTGCGCGGCAGAGTTGGCCGAGGAACTCGGTTCGCGTTCGTGTCACATAAGGGAGCACAGGTACTCCGTTGTCCACGGACAGCCGCCGTTGAACCACGGCACCAGGTATGCTGTCGCGGTTATCGTGTACTGCCGAAGGACTATCAGCCGATCGTCGGATTCGTCGATGGCTGGCCGAATTTGTACCTGGCGGCAATGCACAGCGGTATCACGCTTTCGCCGCTCATCGGACATGTAGCGGCTGCGGAGATTCTCGATGGAATCAGCGTTGATTTATTGAGAGATTACCGCCCATCTCACTTCGCCTGATCTTGAAACCGAGGGTATTAGATCGCGATCCGAAGTCTGATCGCATCATTCGGTGCGTGAGCGAGATCCTGTTTCGTGCCAAGATGTCGCTCGGTCGTTTGGACTGACGCGTGTCCGAGCAGCAACTGGATCTGCTCCAGCTCGCCGCCAGCGGCCCGCCAGAGCTTTGCGCAAGTGCGTCGCAAATCATGGGGCGCGATTCCGGGGACACCGACCGCGGCGGCATACTGCTTGAGCATCTGCCAGACGACCTTTTCGCCAAGGCGCTCGCCGGTTACGGCGCCGGCGCGATTTACCGGGCGGAAGGTGTGCCCGGTGGCGACGCCGGAGGCCGCTGTCCAGGCGTCAATTGCCACCTTGACCCACGCCGGCATCGGCGCGGTGCGAACGCGGCCGTGTTTTCCCACGAGATCGACGATGCACCAGCGTCCATCGCGTTGTTGGACATGGGAGGACGTGAGTGCCGCCACCTCCGACCGGCGCAACCCGCAGCCGAGAAGGACAGCGAGGATGGCACGATCGCGCAGACCGCCGACAGTCGTGATGTCGGGCGCGCTCAGCAGCGCCTGGGGCTGCCGCTGGGAAAGCCAGTTCCCAACGCGGATGCCCGTCGATTTCACGCTTTTCACGCGGCTGATCCCCTGGGCCAACTCCGGCGCCAGTAACCCGTTGTCCGCGGCCTCCGCCGCAAGCTTACGAATCGCCGACATTCTAATAATGATGGACGACGACCCCAGTCGACGCTCTTCCAGCGATACCCGCCACGCGCTCACGGTGGCCTTGGCGAAGCCGGGCTGTGGCGCCTGCCGGAACCACGCCATGAACTCGTTCAGGGCCATGTTATACACGCGTTTCGTGATCGGCGAGGAGACGCTGTCGAGCACCAGCGTCTTCAACTTCTCCCACTGGGCAATCTTCTCAATCGCAACTAAGTCGTTCATTTTCAGTCCTTTTAATGGGATTAACGGTAGTCACCTGACCTTACCTCTGACGGGCGGACATATCAAATGGAGCGTTGGGTTGCTAAGCCCGTGAAGTGTCGGCAGTAGGCGCGTCAGAAGGTGGACACGCCATCGCGCTTGAGTCCTAGGAGTTGGATCGCGGGAACCGGCGCTTCTTCAAATTGGACGATCGCCTCGGTCGATCTTGAAGCGGACACCGTGCGCCATCTCGCTGCGATCGCCGCAGCCAAAAGGATTCCGACCATCCACGCGTAGAGGTTGCGGTCGTCGAGCGCGTTGCTTTCGAATGTGACTCCGCGAGTGATGAGGAGGACCAGCCCCAAGGCTGTCAGGAACGCCATATGGACGTAGGTTTTTCCGGGCAGGTAGGAGCACGTGAAGGGGATCTTCTGATATCCGGTGAGGCAGACGTGGGAAACGATGAAACCCACAAGCGCCAGCACGATCAGATGTTCCACTGCACGTTGCCAAGGCCAGATCGATAGCAAGATCGCCGCAGAGACAATCCAGACCGGCGCGATGGCGAGCACAAACATCGGACGGCGGATCGCGGCCAGGTACGGGCCGGGGGGGCGAATCTGAGTTATACGAAAGATCCAGTTAGCGCGCAGAGTGAGGGGGATAGAGAAGACAACCCGCATTCCCACAATGAACAGACACATCATGGCAACGGTCGCAAACAGCCACGGGATAAGCGCGGCATTTTCGGATTCGGACCGCCCTTGAATAGCGTTGAGGTAGAAGATCGAAAGCGCGAACCCGATGCCCGCGTAGAAGGCGAAGATGACGCGGTGCTGACGGCTCCGTAGCAGGGTGCGAATGCTGAACCGGACGATCGCCGTATTGAGGAGGTTGCCGAAGCGCGGCATCCAACGCCATGAGTGCGCGCCAGGTACGATGTCCGGTTCCTCAACAATGCGTCTTAGCGTCCGGAAATACGAGAGCGCGTAGGCGACTGTGGTGATGGAGCACGCGATGGCCATGGCGATCCAGGCGCGACGTGCGAGAGGCGCGAGCCCGGGCGATCCGTTTAGTTGCTGAAACACCCCGAGGAACCAAAATGACGGGGACCATGAGAGCCAGCCTGGTCCGTGCGCGGCGGCGAGAACCGCAGGATTTAGCACACCTGGCTGGAGAAAGTACACAGCAACGAAGAGGCAGAATGCGCCTATTTGTAAGAAAGATGATACGCGCAGGAAGAGTCCGCGGGAGAGCAATTGCGCAGCGATGCCTTGCAGACCGAGGACGCTGAAGAAGATGAATGCTCCGCTGAGTGCCATCGTGGTCCAATAGGCGGCGTACCTCCGAAGTCCGCTGAAGAATCGTCCGCGCGCGGGAAAGTGGACGGAACCGAGCGGCATCGTCGGCTCTCCTGCGAGCCGCTGGCGGACGAGTTCGCCGAGGCGACCCGCAAGGTTTGCGCCGTCGTGCCAGTAGGCGTGCGTGTCGTTGGTGTAGATCCAGGCGAGACCGATCTCCATGTTGGCAGGCACGTCCGCCCGCAGTTTTTGTGTTTTCAAGATCGCGCGCCGCATCTCCGCGGAAGAAAGTTTTTCCGGATGCAGATTTGCTTCGAGATAGGTAAGCATTTCGCTCGCGGTGGAATTGATCGCGCCCGCTGGGGCGAGGCCGTCTAGATCCCACGCGGGCACGGGATGATGGTCTCGGTCGAAGCCTGGGAGCAGCCGCTGCTTCTGGTCCGGAGTAAGCAGGATCGTGGTGTCATTCATGGCGAGGGGTGCCGTGATTTCGTCGTAAACGAGCTGCGGATAGGGGACGCCTGCTCGGGTCGCCAGAGACAATCCAAGCAGTGAGGCGTCCAGGTCGCTATAGATGAATTCGCGAGTGGGCGGTTGGCTGAGGCCACGCTTCGCGATGTATTCGTATAAATTCTCGGCGTGATAGTCGGCTTCGGCAGTGGCGGGATCGCGAGAGGTAAGATTATCGGGCATCGGCGGCAGGCCAGACTGGTGAGTGGCTAGGTCCACCAAGCGGATCTCTACTCTTCGCGGGGCGCGCAGGAGGTCGGCCGGTAAGAAAGCCCGGACCGGATCGTTTAGGTTAAGTTTACCTTGCTCAATCATTTAAGCGTGGGCGAGGCTGGTGAACGTTTCGGTGAGGGATCCGATCTGAAAGATAGAGTCTGGCTTCGCGGCTCCGTAAGTGAAGACGCCCCGCGCGCCCTTCTTCAATACTCCAATGCAGATGCCGGTTCCGTGGGGGAGGGGACCGGCCGCGGCAAGATCGCGATCCAGTATTTCCTTGAGATCGTCGATTCCAGAGAGAGGCGGCGCGGTATCGAAACTCAGTGATTGCGTAGAATGCGCATACGCAGGAACGCCGAGGGCGAGAGGCCACACCAACAATCCAGCTACGATGTGGAGAAGGACAACCGTCAAGCCAAGCGCCGTGGCTACGGCCGCAACCTTCGCAAAAAAGATCGTACTCGATTTCAGAGGCAGCGGGGCGAGTACCAGAACATCCCGACAGTCGGGGAACGTGGAATCCCAACTGAGGACGGCGAAGAGTCCCACGGCGAGCATGGTGGTTGCGATCAGGAAATGTTCCTCGCTCAAGCCGAGCATCACTTGCGGGATCGGCGAGAGCCTTCCGCTTCCGAACCCGACAATCGGTAGTGAAAACACGATGCTCAAGAAACAAAGCAATGACGCAAATTGCCCGAGCAGTTTCGCGATGTCACCTTGGAGCGAGAGCATCTCCAGATCGACAACGCGAGATAGGAACTCGCGATAAAGGACGCGGAACGGAGTCTTCATGCACAAATCAGGTCGGCGATCTCGCGAGAAATTGCCATTGTATCCTGCTCCACTGCAAGCTGCGAGAAGATGCTTTCGAGCGTCGGCAATTCCATGAAAGAACGTAGCCGTTCTATAGAATCGTCGGCGACGATTTTGCCGCGATGCAGGATTACGACGCGGGATGAGACGCGCTCCACGGTTTCAAGTTCGTGGGAGCTGAAGAGGACGACTTTGCCAAGTGCAGCGAGTTCCTGAATCAAGCTGCGGAGCACGAGTGCTGTTCCGACGTCGAGTCCAGAGAATGGTTCGTCGAGCAGGAGAAGATCCGGATTGTGAAGCAGGGCGGCAGCGAGGAGCACTTTCTGGCGCATTCCTTTTGAATAGGACGAGATTGCCACATGACGATCGCCTTGAAGCGAGAAGAGGCGCAGCAATCCGTTAATGCAATCCGTCGCGGATTTCGGTGGGAGCTGGCGGAGCTGTCCAACCATGGTGAGGTACTCGAGTCCGGATAAATGCGCGTAGAGATGTGGCTCCTCCGGAACATAGCCGAGACGGCGCTTGAATCCGATAAGGTCATCATGAATGCGGAGACCATTGAAGAGGACGTCGCCGGAGGTGGGCTCAAGCAGTCCGGCGATCATTTTGATCGTCGTCGATTTGCCGGATCCGTTGGGACCGAGGTAGCCGGTGATTTCGCCGGAGCGCGCGGAGAAGCTGACGTGGTCGACGGCGGTTAAGCCAGAGAAGCTCTTCGAAACACTCTGCAAGTCGAGCATAGATGGCCTAGGAGTTGGACACCGCCGCACGCGGTTTGGTTCCCGGCTTACTCGACGAAGTGCACGAGACCCATTATTCGGGGACGTGCATGCGTTCGACAACGCGGGCAACCTTCTTTACGCAGTGTCTGCACCTAAAACGCTCATACCGGAAACTTGACGTGACTGCCGACGACAAGACTGCCTCAGTTAAGCAACATTATCGGAGCTGGTCCTAGAAAACATTGTTAACGCGCGCGGTGTCCTAATTTTCAAATTAGGACACTACCAACGCGTGAATCCCCTTGCGCGACAGCGATTCGCGATCAATGATCGTAAAGAACGTGATGCGCGTAGGCTTTCTCGATCTCGGGATCTTCGGCGCGGTTTTGATGAAGAATCCACACGCCTTCTGCATTGGCCAGGAAGATCAGACCTCGCCGGTCGTCACGATTGATCGCCGTTACGCCGCTGAATTCACGGGCGACCTTGGGATGCTGAGGGTCGGAGAGGTCGAGGATCCGGATCGTCTGTGGCGCGGACGGCTGCTGGGCTCCGGTACTTGTGATCAGTGCCGCTGTTCCCGAAACCACTACCAGGCTATCCTGGCCGGCAACTGCCGGATAAGCGACCTCCGCCAGCAGGGCGGGTTTGTTCGCCGTGGTGATGTCAATTAACGTCACGGTCGAGCCGCCGTCATGTTCAGCATAAAGATAGTGACTGCTGTAGTGGTCCGTCGAAAGAAATCGCCGCACCGGCCCGCTGGTCAGCGGAACGTGCGCCACCACCTCGATGGCATCCTGCGGCGGCGGCAGGGCTTTCTTATCCTTGGCGGAAAGAATCGCGGTCGTCAAACAGAGTATCGTTACGTATCGCATTTAAGAACCTCCCTCTTTGCTGTTGGAATCGGACGACGAGTCTCCTCTTGCGTAAGCAAGGCGGAAACCCGCGGGAACAAGAAAAACCGTGAATAAGACGGACATCGTGAGTCCGCCGATCAAGGCGCGGGCGAGCGGGGCGTACGACTCGCTGCCCTCGCCCAGCTTCAGTGCCATGGGGAGCAGCCCGATCACCGTGGCGAGCGACGTCATCAGCACGGGGCGGAGACGGACACGGCTCGCCATGGCGACGGCCTCCACCGCGCCCATGCCTTCGCGGCGCAAGTGGTGCGCGAACTCGACAATCAGAATGCTGTTCGACATAGCGATGCCGGCGAGCATCACGACACCCATCAGGGACATCACGTTGAGCGTGGTTCCCGTCAGCCAAAGCGTCAGCAGCACACCCGAGAGCGCGGGAGGAAACGCCAGCAGGAT
>JBEKOZ010000308.1:0-6144 GCA_049521275.1 Bryobacteraceae bacterium
CCCGGTCTTCGCGTCCAGCGTCGTCAACACGCCGCTATCGCTGATCATATAAATCACGCCGCGATACAACACCACTGAGGGCAACTGCGGAATCGACTTGTGAAATTTCCATTCCACCGCCGTCGTAGAGACGTCCCCGTGCGATCCTGCCTTAATCGCCATCAGCGAATTCGTCGCGCCCATGATGGCCGCGTACATTTTCCATTCGTAGGCGTCCATGAATCCGTCGCCGTTCAAATCGATATAGGGAAACAGCGTCTTAGTCCGCTGATCCGGCGCCTCGTCTATCGAGATCTTCCCGTCGCCGTTCTTATCGTTCGCCTTCAGCACTTCTTCAAAGGGCGCAATCGCGATCTGCTTGCCGGGATCGTTTTCTGGCGTATTGTATCCGTTTATATAAATCGTGTCGCCGTCGATCACCGGCACGCTCTTCATCTCCGACGCGAGGCCGTGGATAAACCAAACGCTCTCCCCCGTCTCCGCCGAATATGCATCCATGCGAAACGAAGCCGGCGCCACGATTAAGGATTTCCCGTTTGCATCCTTCATAATGCTGGGCGTGGAATGCCCGCTCAGCGCCTCCGGCCGCCCCGTTTTCCAGCGCAGTTTGCCGTCGGCGAGCCCGAACGCTGCGATGAACGACCCACTCGATTGATCGCATACCAGCACCACCTTGTCGTCCACCACCACCGGCGACGCGCCCATCCCGTAGACGTTGTTGAATGGACCAAGCGGCACATGCCACCGCTCATTCCCGTCGAATCCATACGAAACCAGCCCGTAATCGCCAAAAAACACGTAGATGCTCTTCCCATCCGTCGCCGGGGTCGGCGATGCTGGACTGTTGCGATTGTCGATCTTCGACACACGCTCCCGCGGCGATTCGCGCCTCCACAATATTTTCCCGGTCGCCCGGTCGAGCGAAATCGTCAACAGCTTCTCGCCCTCGAAGGCCGTCAGAAAAATTTGATTGCCCACCAGAATCGGGGACGAATGGCCCGGCGGCAGGGCGACGCGCCAGCGCATGTTCTTGCCAACCCCGAACTCGACTGGCAGTCCCCGGGCCTCGTTGACTCCGGACCCGTTCGGCCCGCGAAATCGATCCCAGTCGCTGCCCGCCAGCGCAAACCATACGAGGAAAACCTGTAAACTAATGCTCATAAACCGTGACTCCTACTATACAACCGACGTCCGTCGCCGCTGTGACCAACTTAGACGCGTGGACCCGCGAAGTAGTCCGCTGGCACTTCAGCCCCGAGACTGGCACGCCGTTCTGGATTGAGCGGGCGAAGGCGCTCGATTTCGATCCGCTTCGCGATATCCATAACTATCAGGATCTGGATAAATTCGGTTTCTTCGAAGATGACTGGCTCCGCGGCGGCCCCGTGCGCCGCTGGGTTCCGAAGGCTTATGCGAACAAGCCCATTTTCACCTTCGAAACCGGAGGCTCCACCGGCGTCCCGAAATCCCGCATCGCGCACGAAGACTTCCGCATCGATTACGAAGCCTTCTCCGACACTCTTCCCGACGAATTCTTTCCGCGCGGCGCCGATTGGCTGCACCTGGGCCCCAGCGGCCCACGCCGTCTCCGCCTGGCGGTGGAGCACCTGGCGCAGCATCGCGGAGGCATCGCCTTCTGCGTCGATCTCGATCCCCGCTGGGTGATCAAGCTCATCAAGCGCGGCGACATTCAGGAAGCGGAGCGCTACAAGCAGCACTGCATCGACCAGGCCCTGACGCTTTTGAAGGCCCATGAAATTCACTGCATGTTCACGACGCCGAAGCTGCTCGAAGCCCTGTGCGAAAAAATCGATCTGCGCAAAGCCGGCATCACGGGAATCTTCTGCGGAGGCACCGAAATGACCCCGCAATTCCACCGCTTCGCCAAGGAAGAACTGCTGGGCGAAGAAATTTATTTCGCGCCCACCTACGGCAACACGCTGATGGGCCTGGCCGTCCACAAACCCTTTGACATCGCCGACAACTACGCGGTAATTTACTACCCGCCCAGCCCCAGAGCCATGATCGAAGTAGTCGATCCCGACCAACCGTCGCGCCTGGTCGGCTACGGCGAAACCGGGCGAGTGCGCCTCACGACGCTGACCAAAGAATTCTTCATGCCGCGTTTTCTGGAGCGCGACGAATGTGAACGCGAGCCTCCCTGCGAAAAATACCCCTGGGACGGCGTCCGCAACGTGCGCCCGTTCCGAAAGTTCCAAACAACAGTAGTAGAAGGCGTCTATTAATGGAACGTTCAGCCAATGGTCTGTCTAGGCCTTCGTGGCGCACGCCCGCAGGCGTGCCGCGTCGCCACTCGTGGCGAGGCCCGGTGTGGCTTCTTCTCTTCGTTATCCCCCTGGCAGCCGACGACCGCCTCCAGAACGAAGTAGCCCGCCTTGCGAAAATCACCGACGGCGAAGTCGGCTTAACGGCAATCCATATAGAAACCAAACGCCGCGTCGCTCTGAACGACGCCGTCCGCTTCCCCATGGCGAGCACTTTCAAAGTCCCCATCGCCGTGCAACTTCTCTCCCGCGTCGACCGCGGTGAAATTCGTCTCGATCAAATGATCTCGATCGAGCCGCACGATCTTCACCCCGGCAGCGGCGAACTCTCCAATCTTCTCAAACAGCCCGGCGTCAGCCTAAGCGTCCGCAATCTGATGGAGCTCATGCTGCTGATCAGCGACAACAGCGCCACCGATATCGTGCTTCGCCTGGCCGGTGGACCCGAGGCCGTAACGTCGAAGATGCGTGAGCTCGGCATCACCGGCATCAACGTCAATCGCCCGACAGTCCGTCTGATTTCCGATTGGTTAGGAGCCGATCCGCCCCCCGAAAAAGACTGGACACCTGACCTCTGGAACAAACTCTACGAGGCCGTACCAGCCGCGGCGCGCACCGCAGCCGAGGCGAAATTCAACGTGGACCCCAGAGACACCGCGCAACCCTCCGCCATGGCCGAGCTTCTTGTGAAAATCTACGGCAAGAGCCTCCACAAACCTGAAACCGCCGAGCTCCTGCTGGACATCCTGCGCCGCTGCCAAACCGGCGCCGCGCGTATTAAGGGAATGTTGCCGCCGGAAACAGTAGTCGCGCACAAAACCGGTTCCATCGGCGGCACCGTCAACGACGTCGGCATCGTTACACTCCCCGACAACGCCGGCCACATCGCGCTGGCCGTGTTCGTCAAGCAAGGCACAAAATCGGAAACCAGCGAACGCGCCATCGCCCAGATCGCGCGTACCGTTTACGATTATTTTTTGTACGCAGGGCAATAGTCGGGACGGTCAGGCGGACGACTACTGCGCCTGCGGGCCCGGCATCACGATGAGAGAGAAATGCGCCAGCATTCTCCCTAAGAAGCTATCCCGCTCCGACAGGCTGACCCAGTCCACCTTCTGCGGATCGTCCTCGTCGGAAAAGAAGCCCACCCCGCCGCGGTGAAGCCGCTTGTCGCTCCAGGAGCTGATCACTTGCCCGTTCAGATAGGTGATGAACCGGTCATCCTGCACGCTCACGCGCACTTTGTAGTTTCCGCCGCGCTCCAGCGTCAGTGGGAGCGGCAGTTGCACCCGATCCCATTCGCGGCCATTCATCATGACGTACCGCACCAGTCCCGCGTTAGGCAGCGGACCCGGCTTGGTGATCATGATCTTGGTCGCGTAATAATTCTTCGCATCGGTCGCCCGGAATGCCCAGCTGAGACTCTTCTTTTCAAGCTCGCCCTTGAATTCCAGCTGATAATTTTCGAGCGAGGTGGAACGGTTCCAGATCCTCAGGCTGCCGGGGCGCACTATTTCATCCGCCACTGAGGCGATCCCCTTAGGATCGTCCACCTTGGAGACGTTGCGCATCGCCACCGTGGTCCAGTCCTTGAGCCCCTTACTGAAATCGTCGTGCAGAGTGACGGGTGCTTGCGAACGCACCACATTCGCAAACCAATCGCCGGTACGCTCAGTCCAGCCCTTCTTCACGCCGGAATCGAGTGAAGTCACCGGAGGATAGGCCGATCCTGTAGGCCCAGGCAGCATCACTGCGGCCAGCAGCAGCGCGCCAACGGTCAGGAATGCGAAAATCGAAGCTGTCTGTCCTGCCGAGGTAGCCGACTTACCCGGATTTTTTCTCTTATTCTTGGCAACAGACCAAGGCTCCTGATCGTCTTCGTCCCGAAGCGCCTGTGCTGAGGCCAGGCGCGCCTCTTTTCGATGCTCACTGGAGCAATACTGTTGGTCCAGCATCGAACGCAAGAGGCCGATCTTTTTTCCACACAGAAAGCAGAGCATTCGCCTATTTCAACAGTCCGATTCTAACAGCAACCCTGCGTGTTTTCGCGGGCCTAGGTAAACTTCTACTAAGTATTTGCGATCGAAGTCCAATGGGCCTAAGGTGTACCATCGAGTCAAAGGGCATACGGCGTGGAATATGAAAGTATGGATGAAGAGCCCATTCGCATCCCGATTGAGGATGTGCTCGACCTTCATTCCGTTTCACCACGTGATGTTAAACCCGTAGTCGAGGAATATCTCTCGGAAGTTCGCCGCCTCGGCTTTCGCGGCGTCAGGATCATCCACGGCCGCGGCATCGGCGTTCAGCGCGAGACGGTCCACAGGATCCTGGAGCGAACTCCGTTCGTCGAATCCTTCGGCGACGCTCCCGCTGAAGCCGGAGGCTGGGGCGCGACCATCGTCACCCTGCGGCCGATTTCGTGAATCCTGCTACAATCGGTCCTTTGTGTTCCGCAAGGTCCTCATCGCCAATCGGGGCGAAATCGCCGTCCGTCTGATTCGCGGACTTCGTGAACTGAATATCTCGAGCGTCGCCGTCTATTCCGACGCCGACCGGGCCTCGCTGGCTGTCCGCATGGCCGATGAAGCCGCGCACCTGGGCCCCGCGCCGTCTTCTGAAAGCTATCTTCGCATTGACAAAATCATTGACGCCGCCCTGCGTCACGGAGCCGAGGCGATCCATCCCGGCTACGGATTCCTCAGCGAAAACGCCAAGTTCGCGGAAGCCTGTGTCGACGCTGGCTTGGTATTTATCGGGCCTCCAGCGGAGGCCATCAAAAAGATGGGCTCGAAAACGGCAGCGCGTCAAATTGCCATTGCCGCCGGAGCGCCTGTCGTCCCCGGGACCGAAGCAGCGATTCGCACGCACGATCAGGCGCGCGCCACCGCGCACTCCCTCGGCTATCCGGTGCTCCTCAAAGCGGCGGCCGGCGGCGGTGGAAAAGGCATGCGCCGGGTCGACCGCGAGGAGGATCTCGAATCCGCCATCCGCGATGCATCGAGCGAAGCCGCACGCTCGTTTCACAACGATGAGGTCTATTTGGAAAAGCTTGTTATTGAACCAAGGCATATTGAAATTCAAGTACTTGGCGATCATCACGGGCACATGATTCACCTCGGGGAGCGCGAATGCTCCATCCAGCGCCGTCATCAGAAAGTGATCGAAGAATGCCCTTCGCCGCTCATGGCCATCGACCCCGCCCTGCGCGACCGGATGGGCGAAGCGGCGGTGAAGGTGGCGCGCGCGGCGGGCTATGCCAATGCGGGCACCGTCGAATTTCTGGTCGACCGCGACCGCAACTTCTATTTTCTTGAAATGAACACGCGGTTGCAGGTGGAGCATCCGGTGACCGAGCTCGTCACCGGCCTCGATCTGGTCTCCTGGCAACTGAGAATCGCCGCGGGCGAACGGTTGACCATCGAACAAAGCGACGTGCGCTGGAGCGGATGCGCCATAGAATGTAGGGTTTACGCGGAAGATCCGGAGAACAACTTTCTTCCTTACCCGGGAAAGATCACCAAGCTGATTGAGCCCTCGGGTCCGGGAATCCGGCTCGATTCCGGCGTCTACGAAGGCTGGACGGTTCCGTTCGATTACGATCCGCTGCTGGCCAAGCTGGTGGCTTGGGCGCCCGACCGTAACGCGGCCTTAAATCGCCTCAAACGCGCCCTTCAGGAGCATAAAGTGGGTGGTATTGCCACTAATTTGACGTTCTTTACGGAGATTTTGGACGATGAAGCGTTTGAGCGCGGGGAGTTGACGACCGCGTTCCTTGATGGGTTTTTCGCCCGCCGTCGGCCCGCGCCGGAGCCGGATCTGGAACTGGAAGCCGTGGCCGCCATCGTTGCCGCGTTGG
>JBEKOZ010000309.1:0-7638 GCA_049521275.1 Bryobacteraceae bacterium
GGTGCTCGAGAGGTTCCGCGCCCACGATTGGCCGGGGAATGTTCGCGAATTGCGAAACGCAGTGTTGCGGGCCTCTGTGTTTGCGACGGGTCCTGAGATCACCCTCGCGGATCTCCCGGGCGAGTTTGCGCATAGCCCTTTTTCCTCCGGTCTCGATCGTCTTGCGGCGCTTCCGGATCTGGAGCGAAGGGCAATCCTGGCGGCGCTCGAGGAGACCAGAGGCCACCAGCAAAAGGCCGCCGACAAGCTGGGTATATCCAAGCGCACGCTCCAGCGCAAGATCAGGTCCTACGGAAGGGTGGCCGAGCGGCTGCCGGTGGCCGGATAACCCAGATGGAATTTAAGCCCAGGCACGATCGAAGAAGCGAAAAACGATCGCCGCAGTTTGGCGCAATTGAGATTTCGTTCGAAGATCCAACGCCAGTAACCGTCGTGGGCGAGCTGATCGAAATCAGCGGACGCGGATTTCGGGCCTCGCATAACGAGAAGGCTCTTGCGCCGGGCCTTGAAGTTCACTACAAGAGCGCCACTTCCTCCGGGCGAGCGTGCGTGATCTGGACGCACGTCCAAGAGGGCCGGTGTAACAGTGGTTTCCTGATCCTCGCCCACAAGGAGGCCCGGCAGATATAAAATATCCTGTACGCGGGCGGTGAGTCGCGCGAGCGTCGATAAAGGAGCCAAATATGTGCGATCAGGATCATTTTGAGGAGGACCGGGAGCAGTTCGAGTCACTTGGTTTGGTGACGCGAAAGCAATTCGGCATGGTGTTAGGCGCAGGCATGGCCATGATGCTGCCGCGAGTCGCGAACGCGGCGGCGGTGACCGAATCGGAAGTGAATGTGACGACGCCGGACGGCACCGCGGACTGCTACTTCGTGCATCCGTCGAGCGGCACCGCCGCGGGCGTTCTCCTATGGCCAGACATCTTCGGGCTGCGTCCGGCGTTGCGGCAGATGGGCAAGCGTCTCGCCGAATCGGGCTATTCGGTGCTGGTGGTGAATCCGTTTTACCGCGTCAAGAAAGCTCCGACCGCGGACGCCGGCGCCGCGACCCCAATCCCGGACGTGATGCCGCTCGCGCGAGGCCTGAACGAGACGACGCACATGACGGATGCGAAGGCGTTCATCGGGTGGCTGGACCGGCAAGCGCCGGTCGCCAAGAACCGGAAGATCGGCACGCAGGGCTATTGCATGGGCGGCCCGATCGCGTTTCGTACCGCGGCCGCCGTGCCTGATCGCGTTGGAGCAGTCGCCTCCTTCCATGGCGGCGGACTCGTGATCGATTCGCCGAACAGTCCGCACCTGGAGGCTGCCAAGACCAAGGCGCAGTTCCTCATCGCGATTGCGGCCAACGATGACGCGCGGTCTCCCAATGATAAGAACGTTCTGAAAGAAACGTTCGCCAAGGCGAACCTACCCGCGGAAATCGAAGTGTACACTGACGCCGCGCACGGCTGGTGCCCTCCGGATTCGAAGGTCTACAACGAGCCACAGGCCGAGAAGGCGTGGAGCCGGTTGCTTGTGCTGTACGGCAAAGCTCTGGCCTGAACATCAACGGAAGAGAAGGCGTGGAGCCGGTTGCTTGTGCTGTACGGCAAAGCTCTGGCCTGAACATCAACGGAATGCCGTGTTTTTCGGTTGACCGGCAAAACGGTGAGGACTTATAGTATTTCATGGCACTTAGGTTTTGGCTTGCCTCCGCCCCCTTGCTTTACTTCAGCGCGGCCACGGCATCGAGTCAGCAGACAAAAACGCCCGTTAGCGCCCCCATTGTGCAACCGGGTGCGCCTGGGGAGAGCAGCAAGGTCCTCTCGCCCGCGACTGCCGGTACTCCCGTGCGCGGGCCCGCAAAGGCTGACACCGAGTTCATGCAGGGCATGATCATGCACCATTCGCAGGCAGTCGACATGACGGCGCTCATGGCGGCCCGGACTCATAACAAGGACCTGCTGGCTCTGGGGAAACGCATCAGCATCTCGCAAACCGACGAGATCAAATACATGAAGCAATGGCTGGAGGATCGCGGCAAGCCGGTGATGGAGCATGACATGAGTCACATGGGTCACATGAATATGGGCTCCATGCCGCTGATGCCCGGCATGTTGACCCCACAGCAGATGCAGGCGCTGGCGAAGGCGACCGGGCCACGCTTTGACCATTTGTTTTTAACTGGTATGATTCAACATCACGGGGGCGCACTGACCATGGTGGAGGATCTCTTCGCCACGCCGGGAGCAGGCCAGGACGCCGTATTGTTCGACTTCGCCACCGATATCGATAATACGCAGCGAGCCGAAATCAGGATCATGCAGGGCATGCTGGACAAGGAGAAAAAATGATCGCAGTATCAGCTTTACGGTTTTCGCGCAATGCCCTGGTGGTCTCGCTGGTCTCACTGGCAACGGCGCTCTGCGCGGGACAAGCCAGCACTCCGGCGCCATCCAATCCGCGCGCGCCGGCCGACGATCCGCGCGTCGGACTCAAGGCGGGATTGTACGATGCCGGCGAAGCGGCGTCCGGCCTGGAGCGGATCGCTTCCTTGTCGAAGCCGCCCGGGTTCGCGCCCGTCCCCGCCGATCCCAACGCGCCGGTGCCTGCGCCGGACAGTCCGGAAGCACTGGAAGCGGCCCGAAATCGGTACGGCTCCATGAACTCAGATCTGGCTTTCAGCGGAAACCATCTTTTTGTCGGGAACTATAACGGCATTAATATGTACGACGTCGACAACCCCAAGGAGATCAAGCTGCGGACTTCGCTGGTCTGCCCCGGTGGTCAGGGAGACGTCTCCGTCTACGGACATCTGCTGTTTATGTCGGCCGAAGCGGTAAACGGACGGATCGACTGCGGCACGCAGGGCATCCCTCTGCCGGCGGGCTATGTTCCGCCGCCACCACCGCCGCCGCCCGAACCAGCCAAGGCAGGAGAGCCCGCGCCGCGCGTGCCCCGGCCGCCGCCTCCTCCCAGTCCGGACCGGTTTCGCGGCGTCCGTATTTTCGACATCAGCGACATGTCGAATCCGAAGCAAGTAGCCGTCGTGCAGAGCTGCCGCGGCTCGCACACCCATACGCTGGTCATCGATCCCAAAGATAAGGACAACGTTTATATCTATATTTCCGGGACCGGGAACGTTCGCCAGGCGGAAGAGCTGGCGGGGTGCTCAGGCGGTGCTCCGGACGTCAATCCCAATACCGCGTTGTTCCGGATCGATATTATCAAGGTGCCGCTGGCGCATCCGGAGCTGGCGAAGATCGTGTCCAGCCCGCGCATCTTCACCGATGCGCAAACCGGAGCCATCAACGGCCTCTGGAAGGGAGGCACGCACGGCGAAGGTACGCAGAAAACGATGGAAACCAACATGTGCCACGACATCACGGTTTATTCGGCCATCGGCCTCGCGGCGGGGGCGTGTTCCGGCAACGGAATTTTGCTGAACATATCCGATCCTGTGAATCCGGTCCGCATCGACGCCGTCAACGATCCGAACTACGCCTTCTGGCATTCCGCCAATTTCAACAATTCCGGCACGAAAGTGCTCTTCACGGACGAGTGGGGAGGCGGCGGGCAACCCCGCTGCCGGGCGACCGATCCGATGAACTGGGGCGCCGACGCCATCTTCACTCTCGCCAATGGCAAGATGACATTGGCTTCCTATTACAAGATGCCGGCTCCGCAGACGGAATGGGAGAACTGCGTGGCGCACAACGGTTCGCTGGTGCCGATTCCCGGACGCGACATCCTGGTGCAGGCCTGGTATCAGGGTGGCATTTCGATGGTGGATTTTACGGACGCCGCGCATCCCGTCGAGATCGCCTACTTCGACCGGGGACCGATCGACGGCGCCAAGCGCGTGCTGGGCGGGCAGTGGTCGGCTTATTGGTTCAACGGCTACATTTATGGGTCGGAGATTACACGCGGCGTCGACGTGCTCAAGCTGGTGCCGAACAAATTCATTACGCAAAACGAGATCGACGCCTCGAACCAGGTGCATTTTGACGAGCTCAATGTCCAGAATCAACCCAAGATCACCTGGCCGGCGAATTTCGTGGTTGCCCGCGCCTATCTCGACCAACTGACCCGCAGTAGCGCTCTAGCCGCGCCACGCGTGGCAGCACTGAACTCCGCAATCGACAAGACCGAAGCGTCCCATTACCAGCCAAAGGAAGTCGCCCATCTGAAGTCGTTGGCGGCGAGCCTCGACCAGGACGCGAATACGGCGAAGACACCGGCGGATGCGCAGCGGATGCGCGCCCTGGCGGAAATCATGAAAGAGAGCAGGACTTCCGCTCCGTAGTGCCCTGAGTTGGAAATTGGCAGCTGAGATCGCGGTGAGTCGAACGCCCTTCGTCCGCGGCTCAACCAACGGACTGAAAGCGGGGGCCGACGCGGGCGTCAGCCGCGGACCAGGGGGTCCGCCCCACTCAGGACCGCATGCTCACGCATGGCGGTTCAGAGGCGACGCCAACACTGGGGCACCGCTGACACCGAACCGCCATGCGTAAGCATGCGGACCGGACGCCGCAGTCTCCGCTGTTAGAATGACCGGGACACTCCACTGGATCTGTTTCTGGGTTATCGTAGACCAAGATTGGACCGGCGTGGTGGCGTGCTCAACCGGTTCACAGAAATCCTGAAAATGGTCTAGCCGGCAGGTTATTCCTGCCTGAGCGCGACCATCGGATCGATGCGCGAAGCGCGCCACGCCGGTCCCGCCGCCGCGAGAATCGCGATACCGGCTACCGACAACAGAACCATCGCGTAGGTAGCCGGGTCGGCGGCTTTGAGCCCGAACAGCATGGCGCCGATCAATCGTGAAACCGCCAGCGACAATCCCGCGCCGATCGCGAGTCCCACGGCAGCCAGCGTCGCGGCGCGAGAGAGCACCAGGCCAATGACATCCCCACGCGCGGCGCCCAGCGCCATGCGGAGCCCCAATTCGGAAGTTCGCTGCGTAACCACGTAACTCATGACCCCGTAGATCCCCGCCATGGCCAACAGCAGAGCCAGAATCGCGAACGTGCCCGCGAGAAACGTCCGGAAGCGGGGAGCGGCGATCGAATCGGTCACCATTTCCTCGAGCGTCGTGAACTTCACGGCCATCTCCGGATTCAGGTCGTAAGCGGCTTTCCGAACCGCGGGGGTCAGGGCGGCGGGTGCGGAGGCGGTCCGCACGATCACTTGCAGTTCGTTCGAATGATAAGGGTGCTGTTCCATCGGCATGTACAGCGTCGGCTGAGGCGGGGAGCCCGGCGAGTCCTGCCGCACATCGCCGACCACGCCGACAATGGTCATCGGCTTCATGGTCACGTCATCCAGCCCGCACAGCAACTGCCGGCCGATGGGATCCTCGCCCGGGAGGCTTTGGCGCGCGGCGCTCTCGCTAACGATGACAACGCCCGGCGAGCCGTACTGATCCTGCGGCGTGAAGTCGCGGCCGCGGAGCAGGGGAATGCGCATGGCGCCGAAGTAGTTGGGGCTGGTCAGCGCCCAATTGGACTCGGGGCGCTTCTCACCCTCGCTCATCACCTGCTTCCCGGCTACCGCATAGCTTCCGTTGGACCCGTACTGCCCGGTGGGCAATCCCATGACGGCGGCGGTGGCTTCTACGCCGGGCATCACTCTCAGAGAAGGGAGCAGCTTGTCGACAAAGGAATGAGCGACGTTCACGTACTGGCTAAGATCCTTGGCGGGCGCGTGGGCGTACATCACCAGGATGTTCTCCTGGCGGAATCCCATGTCGACCGCGTTGAGCGCCAGGAAACTGCGGAACAACAGCCCGGCCCCGGTGGCGAGCACGAAAGACAGCGCGATTTCCGCCACGACCAGCGAATTGCGCAACCGGTGCGAGCCTCCTCGCAACACGCCGCGCGATGAAAATTCGACTCGCGAAGCCTGCATCGCCGGAAGAACGCCGAACACCAGCGCGGACACCAGGGAAAGGCCCATCGCGAAAGCAAGCACGGTGTAATCGAGATGGATTTCGTTCGCGCGCGGCAGATTGGCGGGAGCGAAATGCAGCAGCGCCCCCGTGCCCCAGGAGGCAAGCACGATGCCGAGCAGGCCGCCGAATACCGCGAGCGTCATGCTCTCAACCACCAGCATTCTGATAATCGCGGCCCGCGAGGCGCCGAGGGCGGAACGCACCGCAATTTCCCGCGCCCGCACCGTCGCCCGCGCCAGCAGCAGGTTCGAGACGTTCGCGCACGCGATCAATAACACCAGCAGAACCGCGCCCAGCAGCAGATAGAGCGTCGAGTGGACCGAGCCGGTGAGCTGCTCCCGCAGAGGCACCGGCGCGAACGTTTTGCCCCCATTCGACTTGGGGAACGCGACGGCAAGTTGAGCGGCGATGCCGTCGAGATTCGCCTGTGCCTGTTCCATCGAAACGCCTGTTTTGAGCTTCGCGACCGCGCGAAAGTTATAGGACGTCCGGTTCAGATTCTCCGGCACGTAGGGCGCCTCTAACCAGATGTCGGCCTTCGCGGGGAAACGCGGCCCTTCGAGCACGCTGGCGATTTCGTAGACGCGATTCTCCACCCGGACTGACTGCCCCAGCGCGCGCTGAGGGTCGCCAAAGTTGCGCGCCGCGAATGCCTGGCTCACGACGGCGCTCGCATCGGTGAATCCCGCAGGCTGCTGGCCGAAAACCTTGAAGAATTCTGGATTCACCCAATAGATGCCAGTAAACTCAGCGCGGTCGCGAAGCTGGACTCCGATCTCTCCGCCGAAATAAACGCTGAGCGCGTCGAACACCTGGTTCTGGGAACGCACGTCCAGGAAATCGCCGCCGGTGATCTTCGACCCGTTGGGGTAACCGGGGGTCCTGGTGTTGACGCTGACGATTCGATCCGCTTGGGGAAACGGCAACGGCTGGAGCAGAACTCCGTTCACGACGCTGAAGACCGCCGTGCTGATTCCAATCCCCAGCGCCAGCGTGACGATCGAGAGCAGGGCGAATCCGGGATTCCGGCGAACGCCGCGGACAGATTGAAGGAGTTTGTTGGCCATAGGATCATTACCAGACTATCGAAATAGGGTTACACGATCACGTCTCAAAACACGTACAGGATCAGAAGCTGGGACGCAAAATGTAAGTCAATGGGTTTGCTTCGCTTATGATATAAACAATCCGTTACGCCATGCCCACTCCCCTCTACGACGTATGCGTGATCGGGTCTGGAGCCGCGGGCGGCATCGTCACCAAGGAACTCTGCGAAGGCGGAGCAAAGGTCCTCCTGCTCGAAGCCGGCGCGGAGGTGAAGCCGGGCCGGTTTCGCTCCCACTGCTGGCCTTCCGATATGCAGTTCCGCGGATACCGCGACGAAAAGCAGGAACTGTTTTATCCGCCGGACCTCAGAGACTCCATACGCTACGAGGAGTCCGACAACGTCAGCGTCGACCGCATCCGCGTGCTGGGAGGCCGCACCGTTCACTGGAACGCCGTGGTTCTGCGCTATTCGCCGGCCGACCTGCGGGAGTACAGTCGCAACGGCATCGACGTCGATTGGCCGCTTTCCTATGACGAACTCGCTCCGTACTACGAGCGTATCGAACAGATGATCGGCGTCTGCGGAAATGACGACGGCATCGAAACCCTGCCGGCCGGCAGCCACTATCTTCCGCCTCTGCCGCTCCGGTGCAG
>JBEKOZ010000310.1:0-6135 GCA_049521275.1 Bryobacteraceae bacterium
AGTAACAGGCCTGGACCGGCGAGGCGGCGCATCATGCCCGCTGCGACCGTAGGAAGCGATCAGCTGGAAAAGGCAAAAACAAGGTTAGCCGCCGATGAACGCAGATGAACGCCGATTTAGAAGATAACGACTTGTTGATCTGCGTTTATCTGCGCTCATCGGCGGCCAATAAGTGTTTTTCAGCAGCGTGCCGCCTTTAGTGCTTGTGGCTGGTTTGATAGTGCTCGCCTAACAGGTCGGTACCGAAATCGCCGTCGTAATCGCGCCACACCGAGTGAATATGATTGGCCTCGTTTTGCGTGTCGTCGTATTCAATCAGGAAGGTCGGCGTCTGAACGCGATAGTAGTGCGGCTGGCCTTTTTCGATTCCGCCGGCCCAGGCGAAATAGAGTCCGCTTTCGCTCTTCTTGAACTGATCCATGCGCGCCTCTGCGATGGTCGGCGGAAAATCATTGGCGTATTCGGCGACGAGGCTCTCCAGTATCTCGCGCTGCTTCGGCGTCAGCTTCGCGAAGGGAAGGCCGCTTGGTTTCCCTTCAATCGCCGCCTTGCGCGAAGCCATGGTGATGATGTCTTTGTACGCTTCCTTATCGACGATGGCGATGGTCCGCTGCGCTTCGGTCAAACCCTTCACCAGGTCGCGCGCCAGGTCCTCTTCGCGCTTCAGCGTGCGCAGCCCGTTGCGCGATGTGCCCCGCACCTCCGCTGGATTCGCGCCAAAGAAGCTCGGCGTCGAGGCGACATGCCCGTTCACGATCGTGAAATTCAAAGCAAGATGATGGCCCTCGACGCGGTAGCCCCACGTGCCTGTTTCCGAAGGCTCGCCGAAAATGCTGAAATAATATTTCTCCGGATCACGCTCGTTCACCGGATTCACTTCGATCTCTTTCAGCACCTGGTCGAGACTCATCACCGTGTCCGCTTTGATCACACCCTGCTGGCTCAATCCGGCGGCTAGCAGCGCGTGCGCCAGCTGCCGCGGTCCCGGGGCCATTTCCCGGAATGCGACACCCTTGCGGACCCGCGGGATGAAGTGCCAGTTGTACCGCTCTTCATCGTCGAAAGAAAAAGTCGCGCGCGCTTTCAGATCCGGAGGCAGCGCCGCCAGAAACGCCTTCGCCGCGTCCGACATCACGCTCGGTGAGTTGATTCTGTAATACGCCGCGGTGAGCATCAGGATACCGGCGGAAACGAGCAGCAGGCGGGAAATCAGGCGCATATTATGGTCGGTTAAGGCTCCGTACAGCCTACTTTATGATCAATTAAGGGCGATTAGCAACCCTAAAATGGCAGATCGGAGTGCCCCGTTTGAATCATTGCCGACCTCATCAGGTACGGATGCGGGTTCACCGCCGCTCCGCCCATGCGTACCTCATAATGCAGGTGTGGCGACGTCACCCGTCCGGTGGCGCCCGAAAGCGCGATGACATCCCCGCGCCTAACTTCTTGTCCTGGAATAACATCGAAGCGCGACAGGTGTCCGTACCGGGTGCTCATCCCATTGCCGTGGTCGATGACGATCAGTTTCCCGTATCCGCCATAATACTCCGCCCGCGAAACAATCCCATCCGCAGCCGCATGAACCGGCGTTCCGGTGGGTGCCGAAATATCGACGCCAGCATGGATGGCGCCTTCACCCGAAAACGGATCGGTGCGCTCGCCGAAGCGGCTCAACAGAACTCCGTTAACCGGCCACAGGGTTGGGACGATATTCTTTTGCCAGATGCGCGCATACTCGTGATGCAAACGGGAGAAACTGGCTGATTTCAAGAAGTTATATTCTTCAATGGATTCTTTAAAGGTGGGAACCAGCGGGCCTTCGTCGGCGATATCGTCGGTGCCTTCGAGCTTTCTTTTCAAGCCCAGCGCCACGCTGACTTCGCTCGCCATCAACTGGAGCGACGCCAGTTGTTCCTTTTTCTGATCGTTATCCCGTTGCAGATCCTGACACTTGGTTTGGAGCGTATCTACTTTAGAACGAAGGGAGTTATAGTTAGAAACCTTCCAGGTCATGCGAAGGTAGCTCGATACCATCCCAAAAAGGGAAAACGTGCCGAACAACGATAATGCCAACACCAGGTATAAAGCCTGATGGGGGATATGGATTCTCCGCAGTCGTCCGTGTAAAGAGTGCGCGAGGACAACTACGAAATAGTGCTGCTTCATCGGTCTCCTGATTAATTCGACTCGGACCCGAGAAATCAATAGGGTCGTAGCCGGAGCATACTTCGCGCAGTACCCAAAAATTAACGAAACCTCACTATAGCCAAATTACGGTCAGGTGTCAAGGAAATTGGACACGGGACCGGGTCATTTCAACCCACTGAGGAAGTCGAGACCGGGCTTGTTGGGGACCTGGATCGGCTCGATCTGGTCGCCAAGGCCAAGCGCAAGGTCTTTCTTTTCATCATATGCAGGCCAAGCCGGGACGCCCGGTCCGTTCGGGTTGCCGGTCGAGGCGAAGTTGACCCAATAGGAAGACATGGCGTCGCTCAGCTTGTGGTCGGCATCCTGCCAGGTGCGTTTGCCGATGTCGGGGGTGCCGAAGACATAGGAAATCTCTGAGGCATGGAAGGCGCCATAGCGTTCCAGGCCTGGTGGCACCCGGCTGAAGTAATAAAGATAGGCGGGAGCTTTTCCGGTTTTGGTTTGCATGCGGGCCCAGGTGCGCATTTGCAGGCCGAAGGTGGAATCGCGCATCAGGTGCGCGGACGCTTTCCAGGCTTCCTCGTCGGAGGAGGCAGGGTAGATTTCGAGGAAACGATCGGCGTTGGCTCCGAAGCGTTGTTTGGCCGTTGACTGGAGCGCGGTCAAGGTGATTTTCGCGGGCATGAACGCGGTGCCCTCGTCGGCGTTCGAGCCGATCAGAACCGGCACGTCGTTCTGCCGGCCGTTTTCGAAGATGGTCAGGACGTCGGTGGGCAGCAGCCAACCGTCGACGTTGACGGAGAATGCGCCCGCGGTTTTTAGAATGTCTTCGGCGGACTTGGCGCGCAGATCCGGCAGCGAACCCAGCCGGGCGCCGGTTTTTTCGAGGTCGGCAAGTTTCGCCATGACCGAGAAGTTGGCGCCGCTTTCGCCGATCGCGCGCTGGAATAAACCCTTGGTGAGCGGAGACGCGACCAGAACGTTGACGGCCCACGATCCCGCCGATTCGCCAAAAATGGTGACGCGTTTGGGATCCCCCCCAAAAGCCGCGATGTTTTTCTGCACCCATTCGAGCGCGGCGACTTCGTCCAGAATGCCGTAGTCGCCTGAGGAATGATGCTCGGATTCCTGGGTGAGCTCCGGATGGGCGAAGAAGCCGAAGATGCCCAGGCGATAGTTTATGGTGACCAGCACGACACCCTTTTTCGCCAGCGTCTCGCCGTTAAACGCCGGCGTGGAGCCGGAGCCGCGGGTGAAGGCGCCGCCGTGAATCCAGACCATAACCGGCCGCTTGTCCGAGGCCGATTTCGCCGCGGTCCAGATATTAAGGTAGAGGCAATCCTCGCTGACCGGCTGCGCTTCAGAGCGGTAGAGCGAGCCTTCGGGATACGGCGTCTGCATGCAGGTAGCGGAGAACTGGTCGGCTTTGCGAATTCCGGGCCAGTCAGCGGCCGGCTTCGGCGCGCGCCAGCGAAGGTCGCCGACAGGAGGCGCGGCGAAGGGGATTCCTTTGAAAACGCGGACGCCGGGATCATTGCCGGCGACGCCCGAAAGCTGGCCTTGTTCGACGCGGACGGGATCGGTGATGGCGGCGGTTAAGGGAAGAACCGCGGCGAAAATCATGGCGAGGGGCAGACGGGGCATTTGATAATGATACCCGAAGGCAGCCGAACCGGGGGTGTACGGACTGGGCTCTGCCCGACGATTATACGGTTTACTCCTGCCGTAGCGCGAGGATCGGATCGATGCGCGTGGCGCGCTGCGCCGGGACAAAGGCGGCTAAAAGAGCCACCGCGGTGAGCGTGACGGTTACCGCGGCGAACGTCAGCGGGTCTCCTGCCTTGACCCCGAACAGCAGACCGGCCAGCAACCGCGTGAGGCCGAATGCCGCCGCCAATCCAATGACGTTTCCCACGATCACCAGCCGCATGCCTTGCCCCAGGATCATCTTCATCATTTCCGCGCGTCCCGCGCCCAATGCCATGCGGATGCCGATCTCCTGTGTTCGCTGCTCGACGGCATAGGACATCAGTCCGTAAATCCCCACCGCGGCCAGCAGCAGCGCGACGGCCGCGAACACCGAGAGCATCAGCATGTTGAAATTCTCGCGGGTGGTGGAATCCTTGATTACCGCTTCCATGGTGAGGATCTTCGAAGGCGCGAGTTGCGCGTCCAGCACCTCGAATTCATGGCGGATGGAGGAGGCGGAAGCCATCGGGTCCGTTTTTGTGCGAATCATCCAGCCCAGCGGCAGAAGGCTGTTGGAAAGCTTGGTAAGCCCGTCGGTGACCTGTCCTTGCGGAATGTACATGGCTGGAACCATTCCGCTGCTGAGTCCGGACTCGGTAACGCTGCCGACGATCCCGACAATTTCCCGAGGTCCTTCGGCAAATTCCGGTCCAATGCCTGCGCCGATGGTCATGCGCTGGCCGAGCGCGTCGGTCGTGGGCCAATATTTCTTCGCGAATTCCTCGTTAATGATTACTACGTGGCCTGACTTGCCGGTATCGCGGCGGTCGAAGGTGCGGCCGCGAAGAAGCGGGATGTGGAACGCCTCGAAATAGTGCGGCGACACGTAGCGCCACTGCTCATCGCCCTCGTATCTTCCATTCGCCGGAGCGCGTCCTTCAATCACGAAGATAAGATCGAAGGACGGGCCTTGCATGGGAACGGCAATGGCGGCGGCCGCGAACTCCACGCCGGGCAGGCTCTCGATTTGTTGCGTCGCCAGGCGAATGGTGTTCTCCACCTGCGCGGTGGTTTCATAACGGGCGCCTCCGAGGGCGGTTTGCATGGTGAGGACGTTGACCGGGTCCATGCCGGACTTCGCCGAGCGCAGACCGGCGAAGGTGCGGATCATGAGCGCGGCGCCGGTGAGCAAAATGATGGCGAAGGCCACTTCACCGACCACCAGCAGACTGCGAATGCGGTTGTGTTTGAGACCGGTGCCCGAGCGGCTGCTGGATTCCTTGAGTGCTGAGTTGACATCGAGGCGCGAGACGCGGATGGCCGGCAGGAGTCCGAACAGGAGGCCGGTGAAGAGCGAAATCGCGAACAGGAAGGCGAGCACCCGCCAATCGATCAGGCTCAGGGTCGCGAAGGAGTGTTCGGGATCGTTCACGCGCGGGATATTTCCGGGACTGAACGCGAGCAGCATGCGAATCCCCGCCGCGCCGAGCGCGAGGCCGGCTACGCCTCCCGCCACAGCGAGCATCATGCTTTCGGTAAGCAACTGCCGCACGATCTGTCCGCGGGTCGCCCCCAGGGCGGTGCGGATCGCGATTTCCCGCTGCCTCCCGGCGGCGCGGGCGAGCAGCAGATTCGCGACGTTCGCGCAGGCCATCAGCAGGACGAAACAGACGGCGCCCGCCAGAACCAGCAGGGCCAGCTGGACCTCGCCTCCGATGGCGACGCGCAGAGGGAGCACGGCGACCGTCTCGGATTTGTCGGTGATATCGGAGTGCTCCGCGCGGAACTGATCGGCGATTACCGTCAACTCAGCCAGGGCGGATTCCATCGACGCTCCGGGAGCCAGGCGTCCGGCAACATAATATATGTTCCCTTGATTGGTGCTGTTGGGATCGAACTGCTGCGGAAGGTAAAGGTCGGCGGGCGGGTCGGCCTGATACCATTCGGGCAGAACGCCGGTGACCACATAAGGCGCGGAGTTGAGCAGGATGGTTTTGCCGGGGATCGCCGGGTCCGCGGCCAGGCGATTTTTCCAAAAGTTGTAGGTCAGGACGGCGAACTTGCCGGCGTTGGGAAGATCCTCCTGCGCGGAGAAAGTTCTACCCAGGACCGGTTGCACTCCGAACACGTCGAAGAAGCCGGCCGTCACGTGCAGGGCATTCAAAGGATCGCGCCGATCGCCCGCGCCGAGGGTCAACTCGACAGCACCGGGATCGTACGCGGCCATCGACTGGAAGGCCCGGCTTTTTTTCCACGCCATGAATTTCGGAATCGAAACCGTACGCTCCTCGCTCTCCG
>JBEKOZ010000311.1:0-6127 GCA_049521275.1 Bryobacteraceae bacterium
GAGTTATGCGAGTTCTGGAGGGATGCGCGGGTGGGGCGGTTCCGACGGTTGCCGGAGACGATCCGAGCCTTGATGGAGCGCTATCCGCCGCGGATGGATTACGCGCTGACGATGACCGACTTGGCGAGCATGAAGCCGAAGATCGTGCGGGGCGACGTGACGTGGAGGCACCTGGCGGCATCCTGCGCGATCCCCGGGCTGATTCCGCAGCAGCGCATCGGCGGACGCTGGTATTCGGATGGTGGGCTGCTGAATCCATTGCCGGTGTGGGCGGCGGTGGAGCTGGGGGCGACGGAAATTATCGCGATTCACGCGCTGCCGGAGATCCCGTCGAGCGTGCTGAAGCCGTTCGTGAAGGGGTTTCGAAGGGTGTTCGGGCACCATCCTCCGCTGCCGGCCGGGGTGCGCCTGGTGACGATCGAGCCGGAGGGGCCGCTGGGGTCCATCGGAGACGCGCTGCGATGGAACGAGGAGAATGTGGAAAAGTGGATCGCGCGGGGGCGGGAAGCGGGAAAAAACATTTCCATTCCAAATTGTTTTTGGCGATAATAAGAATCGAACTATGCCCTGCTTCCGGATTCACCGTCTGAAAGACCATCTTCGCCAGAACTTCCGGTTCGCGCCGCACCTGGCGGGGACGGCGGGCGTGAAGCCTCGCGATTACGAGAGCGCGGAAGAAACGGTGGAAGCCGCTTCGCCTTACGCGGCGTTTTTCGCTCTCAGGGAGGCGTCGCGGCCGATTCAGGTGGGCGACATGCTGGAGTGCGAGGACGGGTCGCTGCGGATCTTCAAGTTCGTGGGGATCGAAGAGGCGCAATGGGTGCTGCCGGAGGCGAAGGCCGAGGCGGCGGGCGAGGTCCAGCAGCCGGCGAGTGCATAGCGCGGCGATCGCCTGTTTTTCATCCGGACATCGGCGTCGAGGGGCTCGATGCGCCGCTTGGGGATTCTTGATTTCTCGGGCAAGCCCCAAGCTGGCGCATGGGGCTGGACTAAAAATCAAGTTGGGCGACGTACACGGCCATCGGCGGGCCTTGGCAAGCGACGACGTAGTGAACGGCTGCGCGCACAGCCTGGGAGTCGCGCAGCAACCTTGCGTTCGCGCCCCGAGCCCACCGCCGGCGCACTCCTTTGGCATTTAGCGCACGGCTGGCGTACGCCTTGAGATCGCGAATGGCGCAACTTACTTCCACGATTCCGTCGACGACCACATGCACATGCGTGCTGCGCACTTGCGCCGCAAGCAGCGTCCAATCGCGAAACGCGCAGGTTTCCCGGATCGCGTTCAAGACGAGACAGGACTCGCTGGGATCGAGCCTCGATTCGGCGTGGGTCATAATGCGCTTTCCGTACTCGACGAGCGCGACCGATGGCTCGATGGGGCCGCCACGCCCTTCCCGTGTGCGATCGGCCGACCCCATTTCGGCGCCACGCAAGTGGGTTCCGTAGCAGTTGAAGGTCAGCAGGTGGACCATGAATGCTAGTGTCTCTGTTGCGGGATTGTTCTCAGCCCCAAGCTGACGCATGGGGCTGCTTCCGCGCGCCGAATCGCCCAGAGAAACAGTTAGTATGCTAGCGCGCGTGACGGACGCCGGGGCCGCGGGCGAAACTGGACATCGGCGGAGGCGGCGGAGGCTCCGGCGGCGGCTCGACCTTCTTGGGCCGCGCATCCAGATGCTTCAGAATCATGTCGTCCTTGGCGCGGTGGAATTTCGGTGTTCCGGGAGTGACTCCGGTCAGGGCGACCATCTCATCGGTGATTTCCTGCGACAGCGGCAGGTATTTTTCGAAGTAATTGCGGATCCGGTCCTGCACCAGGCGGTGCGCCGAATACACCATCAGCCACAGCACCTGCTCACCCGGCGCCTTAATGAGCAACTGGTAAAGCTGGGAGGCCTTCTTCAGCTTTTCGGCCTTGAGCTCGCGGTCCAGTTTTTTCGCCGCGCCCTCCAGTTTCTGCCACGCCGCGACTTCGGAGCGCTCGAGTTGCGCAGTCTTGATCAAGGCTGCGCGATCCTTCGCATTCAGGTTTTCGAGCAGCACGCTGAGGAACAACGGCATGCTGTGCATCTTCAGGTCCGTGCCGAAAGGAACCATCTGGCGCGCCTTCTGGAGCTTGGTGAAATTTGCGAGATTGAGCTTCGCGCCGGTCAAGGAAGGCGAATAAAGGCCGGTGAGCTTCTCCTCGTCGAGCGCCCTCATCAAATCGGCCGAGAGCGGTTCGCCCGCCATGTGGCGTAATTCCGTCCCCAGCGCCTCGGGCGTGATCCTGGTCAGCATCTCGGCTTCCCGCGCATTGTCGTACTGCATACGGGTTCGTTCGTCGATGGCGTAGCCCAGCCGCACTTTAAAGCGGATCAGGCGCAGCATGCGCACCGGATCGTCATAAAACGAATAGTTGTGGATGGTCCGCAATTCCTTGCGCTCGATATCGCCGACGCCGTTGGTGGGATCGATGGGCAGGCCCATGGACGCCTTATTGAGCGAGAGTGCGATGGCATTGACGGTAAAATCGCGGCAGCGCAGATCTTCGTGAATGGTGGCGGGGGTGACCTGGGGACGCGCGCCGGACTTGGTGAATTTTTCGGAGCGGGCCATGGCGAGTTCCACGCGGACGGCTCCAGGAAAGCGCATTTCAACGCTCTTGCGCAGCTCATCGGTCGAGACCAGGGTCGCGCCGTATTTCTGGGTGAGGATTTTCGACAGCTTCAGCGCGCTGCCTTCGATGGTGAAGTCGAGGTCGCGCACCGGAAAGCCGCCCAGCATGTCGCGCATGGCTCCGCCGGTGAGAAACAAATTCACACCGGCCGCCGACGCGACGGCTTGCATCTGGCCCACCACACGGAACTGGTCCGTGCTGAGGTGGCTTTCCAGCTTGAACATGTAATCGCTCATTCGTACCCGCCTTCCGACTGCCGCCGCCTCATGCGCGCGGGTGATGCTGATCCACGGTCTGGCGCAACCGGCGCCGTTCCACATGGGTGTAGACCTGCGTGGTGGAAATGTCGGCGTGACCCAGCATAATCTGCACGCTGCGCAGATCGGCGCCGCCCTCCACCAGATGTGTGGCGAAACTGTGCCGCATGACGTGCGGCGTCAGATCGCGAAAAATTCCCGCCTTCTTGCCGTGGCCGCCCAGCAGTTTCCAGAATCCCTGGCGGGTCATCGCGCCGCCTCTGGCGGTGACGAAGAGAAACCGGCTGGCTCGTCCCTTGAGGAGAGCGGGACGCGCCTGATTCAGGTAGTGGGCGACCGCTTCTCCCGCCGACTCCCCGAAGGGTACCAGGCGCTGCTTATTCCCCTTGCCGGTCACGCGGAGCACGCCCGAATCCCGCTCGACGTTCGAGAGCTCCAGCCGGCAGAGTTCGGTGACTCGAAGGCCGGTGGCGTAAAGCAGCTCCAGCATCGCCCGATCCCTCAGGCCGGTGAGCTTACGCTGGTCGGGAGCGGTGAGCAGGCGATCGATCTCGTCACGATTCAGATACTTCGGGAGCGTAGACCATTGGCGGGGAGGGGTTAAAAACTCGCTGGGGTCGGACGGGATCGCTCCTTCCCGGGTTAAGAAGCTATAAAAATTGCGAAGGGTGGTCATATGCCGCGCAATCGACCGCGCCGACAAGCCCGCGCTGTATAAGGACTCCACGTAATGGGCGAGATCCCGGGCTGTCGCGCCGGACGGCGCGAGCGGCGAAATCCCGTTACTAAATCGTTGCAAATCAATGAAATAAGAGCTCAAAGAATTGGCCGATAAGCCTTTTTCCACGCGGCAAAAGTCGAGAAACGACTGGGCGTGACCCGACAAGGCCTTTTTAGCCGGCATCGCCTGCATTGAGCCAATGATACAATACTTACGAAATTGTTTGAAAGGAATTCCACGCACTTAGGGCTCTTAAGTGGCTCAATCGACCAACAAAAAGGTGCTTTTAACCCGCTTCGACCGGGAGCCGGTGGAGGGGTTCGTCCACGCGTCGGCGGGATTCGATCAGGAGGCGATTGAGGTCCTGACGCCAGGGGGCACCCTGTTCCGCATCCCTGTTTCGGAAACAAAAGCCGTTTGTTTTGTTCGAGATTTCGACGCCGGCGAGACCTGGCGCGACCATCGAACGTTCCTCGCACGCCCCAAAACGCCGGGCATCTGGGTGCGGCTGCTGTTCCGCGATGGCGATTCGGTGGAGGGGTTGCTCCAGAACAACCTGATGCTGGTGGATCCGGCGGGGTTCAGCATTATTCCGCCGGACCCGACGTTCCAGAACCAGCGAATTTTCGTTCCCCGGTCGGCGCTGCGGGAGGTCCAGGTGCTGGGAGTGGTCGGGAGTCCGCTGAAGCGGCGTCCGGCGAAGAAGGCGGTCGAAGGGCAGTTGGAAATGTTCGGAGAGACCGGCCCTTAGCGGCTACTGGCTGCTGGCTACGGGATTCGTTGACAGGGTCCGGCTGGCCAAATCGGCCCAGCGGTTTTCAAGGGTATTCTGCACAAACATCAGCCGATCGACCAGGAAGCTGTGCGAACAGGGGCACTCCCGCCACCGGCGCCGGGCGAGAGCGGCTGCGGCGTCGACCTGTTCCGGCAATAACTCCTGCGCCAGTGTGACATGCGGATGGAATTGGTAAGGCTCGGCAAACTCCAATGGTCCGCGATTGAGCGCGGCATGCATCCGCTCCAACTCGCGAAACCCGGCTCCCACCGAGAGATAAAGCACATTGGTGCCCTCGAAAACCTCGATCGAAGTCAGCTCGACGAGAAAGGGCGAGAAATCGTTCAGGTAATCATTCAGATCCCGCCAGGCAGCGTCGGGCAGTCCGGCGGCGAGCGGACGCGGCGGCAAGACCGTCACGTGGGTCCTGGCCTGGCATCGCGGCACTAACTCGCAGCGGAGCGAATCGAGATACCCGGCCAGCGGCTCGGGCAGGTAGGAAATCAAAGCGTAGGAGTTGATCCCTACCCCATTACAACCATTCATCTATGATCTCATTGTAACCCGGGGTTCACCGTCCGAGTTAGCGGTATCGGACTTACTGCTTCTGCTGTTCTTTCGGCTGGTCTTCCTGGGTGGTTTTCTTGCCTTTTGCGGGCGCCTGCACCTGGGTGATTTCCTGGGAAAGTTCTTCGATCAGAAGATAGGCGGGGAGTTCGAGAAGCTTGGGATTGGCGCCTTCCTTCTCAGGCTTTATGAGGATCAGCAACTGCATGCGTCCCTTGGCGAAGGGCGGCACGCGAAACTTGATGATGTTCGCGTTTTGTTCGAGGACCTTGACCTTCATGTCGAACTTGTGGTCGCTGAGGTAGACTTCGTCCACCTGAGTATCGCTCAGGGCAACGCCGGTTACCGTCACGGTATCGCCCGGCTTGACGACCCTAGGTAAGACAGTGTTGATCTGGGGCGACAAATCGTCCGCGGCGAAGCAGGACAGCGTGAGCAATAGAGCTGGAGCGGTGAGTCTCATGGAGATGTGCCACCTCTGCTCCAACACTAGGGGTTATGGGCCCTTTGGACAATACGGCGAACTCCTGAAGTTCTTAGACGAAACCCCTGAGGACTAAGGGTAAGAATGGTACTAGAGTAGCGGCGGTCCTGGGGCGTGTGCACTCGACAACATTGCTGCTGAACCGCTTCCTGCGGACGCGGCTATCATTGAAATGTAATCAAAATTTATGCAACTTATTCCTACCCATGATGAAGTCGTCGCCCTGCTCCGTCGCACCGGCGGTCTGCGCGAAGGACATTTCGAATACACCAACGGCCTGCACGCCAACGAGTATCTGCAAGTGGCGCTCACCATGCGCGACTACGCAACAGCGAAGATCCTGAGCGTGGCCTTGAGCCGGCTGCTGCGGGCGCACTCCGATATCCGGGCGATGATTCCGGAACTGTCGATTGTCGCGCCGGCGGTGGGCGGTTTGCCGGTCGCCTACGGGGTCTGCGAAGCTTTGCGCGCGCACCAGGTCTATTGGGCGGAGCGGGAAAATCTAAACGAGCCGCAACGCTTCCGGCAGTACCTGGAATTGAAGCCAGGCGAGAAGGTTTTATTGGTCGATGATATTTTGCGCTCGGGAGCTAAACTGGCGGAGTTGAAGAAGCTGGTGGAGTCTAAGGGCGGGGAAGTGGTGGGGCTCGCGGTGGTGATCTACCAG
>JBEKOZ010000312.1:0-6126 GCA_049521275.1 Bryobacteraceae bacterium
ATGGTGGAGCCCGCCACCACGGTGGCCGGGGCCAGCGCATTCACGCGCACTAGCGGCGACAATTCCACCGCCAAGCCGCGCACCAGATGATTCGCGGCGGCTTTCGATGCATCATAGGCGAGCGAACCTTTTTTCGCCACCACCGCGTTCACACTGGTGGTGATTACCAGGCTTCCGCGCAATCCCTGGCGCGCGAAGACGGGACGCGCCTCATCGCCGACCAGATATCCGCCCATCACGTTCACGTCGAAGGTCAGCTTCCATTGATCGTCGGTCACGTGGCCCGCGCGATCGGGCGCGACATAAACACCCGCGGTGACGACGATGTTATCGACGCCGCCGTACGCGAGCACCGCCTGCTTGAACATTTCGCGGACGCTAGCCCGGTCCGTCACGTTCACCGCCACGCCGATGGCCGGCCCGCATCCGGAAATCCCGGTGCCCGCGACGCCGATGCCGAGCCCGTGGATTTTCGTCAACTCCTTCGCGGTTGCTTCCGCCGCGCTGCGGTCGAGGTCGGCGCAGACCACGTGCGCGCCCTCCTTCGCGACGCGATGCGCGACCGCTCGCCCGATGCCGTTGCCCGCGCCGACCACGATCACAACGTTGCGCGCCAACTCCTTTTCGGGAGGCATGCGCTTCAGCTTGGCCTCCTCGAGCAGCCAGTATTCGATGTCAAACGCCTCCTGCTGCGGGAGCGCGATGTATTCGTCGATGGCCTCCGCGCCTCGCATCACTTCCACCGCGCAGTTGTAAAATTCGGCCGTCACGCGCGATTCGCTCTTGTCCTTGCCGAACGCGATCATGCCGATGCCGGGGATCAGAATCACGGTCGGATTCGGATCGCGCATGGCGGGAGAGTTCGCGTGGCGGCACCGCTCATAGTACGCGGCGTAGTCTTGGCGATACTGCTCCAGACCCGCGGTCAGCTTGGTTTTGAGCGCATCGAGATTTTCTTTTTGCGGATTCCAATCGATATAGAGAGGCTTGATTTTTGTGCGGAGAAAATGGTCCGGGCAGGACGTCCCCAGCTCCGCCAGGCGCGGGGCATCGTGGCTGTTCACGAAGCGCAGAATGGTGGGATCGGACTGAATGGTCGAGATGAAGCGCTTCTTCCGCGAGACTTCGCCGCGAAGCCACGGCAGCAGCTCGAATAACAATTCGTCGCGATCGGCGTCCGGGATCGCTTCAAATTTCTTTCCGCCGAAGGTCTTTTCGCCCTTGTCGCGAGCCTCGATATACTCGGCCGCTTTTTCGATCAGGTTCAGGGTCAGCTCGTAACATTCTTTATCGTCATCGGCCCAGTTGATCAGGCCGTGCTGTCCGAGGATCACTCCTTTTCCTTGCGATTCGGCCTTGGCGATGCGCTCCAGTTCCAGGCCGAGCTCGAAGCCGGGCCGCAGCCAGGGCGTCCAGGTGATGTCGCGCCCGAAAATCTCTTCGGTCAGCTCCCGCGAACGTTTCGACGCCGCCACGGCGATCACGGAATTGGGGTGCATGTGGTCGACAAACTTTAGCGGGACGAAGGAGTGCAGCGTGGTGTCGATCGACGACGCGCGCGGATTCAGGTTGAACGTGCAATGCGTGAACAGCCCCACCATCATGTCTTCGTGCGGCGTCTTCGGGCCTTTTTCCTGGCCGGCGGCGTAGATCGCCTGTAGCGCGAGCAGCTTGTCCTGATAGAGCGAAGAAAAATTCTCGAGCTTGCTGGTGCGCAGATCGCCGCCCGAGCCCTTCACCCACAGGACCTCGATTTCGCGGCCCGTGAGCGGATCTTTTTCCATCAACTTCGACGAGGTGTTGCCGCCTCCGGTGTTGGTGATGCGCTGATCGGAACCGAGCAGATTCGAGCGGTAAACGAGGCGCTCGGCCGGAGACAAAGAATTCGCCTGCTGGTCGTCCCAGAGGTAATTTACGTATTTCATGGTTGCTATTTCAGGATAACTTGCGTCTTCGCGTGGCGCGCGATTTCGGTTTGGTCCAGCCGCCCAGCTGCAACGCGGTTTTGGCGGCAGCCTCGCGCAGCCGGTCGCCGAGAGCGGGGTCGTTCATCGACCGGGCCGCGACCATGCCGCCGATGCAAAGAGCGGCGATGGCCATGGCGGCATTTTCGCGCGACTGGGTACTGTTCCGCACATCGCGCCCGAGAAGGGCGACCATCGCCTTGAAGACGGTCTCAAAGGCCGCCTTGACCGTCGCATCACTGCGCGCAACGTCGTTCGGCAGGGCGATGAGGGGGCAGGAATTCTCGACGTCGTCAAAATGACCGCGAGACAGATAGGCGCGAACGATCTGCGGTCCAGCCTCGGCCGCGGCATTGAACTCAACGCCCGCCCAGCGGTGCTCCCACTCGGGATCGGTGAAGAAGCAGCGCATGACCTCGGCGTAAAGATCGCTTTTGCTGCCGAAGTAGCTGTAAAATCCGCCGCGGGTGAGGCCCGCATGCGCCATGATGGAATCCACAGAGACGCGTTCAAATCCATCCTGATTGAACAACCGGCGCGCGCTGTCGACAATTTTTCTGCGAACCTGCTCGCGATGACCGGCGGGGTAGGGCATGTGGGCGCCTCCTTAAAACATTATCTTGATCATATTTTGCTCCCATGGTTGAATACAGTCAATGGAAAATAAAATGACGCGCCGCGAGATGGGTTTACTTGTCGGTGGACTGGGGATCACTTCGGCTCAGGCACAAGAGAAGAAGCCCGGGACCATTCACTTCGATGTCGACTATAAGACGAGGCCGGAGCGGATTTATCAGGCGCTGCTGGACGCGAAACAATTCAGCGCCTTCAGCGGCCTGCCGGCGGAGATCGAACCGCGGCCGGGCGGGGCGTTCAAACTGTTCGCCGGACAGATTGGGGGCCGGAACGTGGAGCTGGTTGCGAATCAACGAATCGTCCAGGCGTGGCGCCCGGCTTCGTGGGCGGCAGGCGAATATTCGGTTGCGAGGTTTGAGCTGGTCGCGCGCGATGCGGGAACGCGTATTGTTTTTGATCACACCGGATTCCCCGAAGACCAACGAGAACACCTGACCGACGGCTGGCGGGAGCATTATTGGGAACCGCTGCACAAATATCTGAACGCCTGACGCCTTCCCGAAAGCGACTGCTAAGCTTGAGAGATGAGACTGACGCCCGGGGTCGCCGGCGCCGTTCTTTTAGCTATGCGGTTTGCGGCCGCTCAGGATCAGGGATGGCATTCGCTGTTCGATGGCTCCACGTCGAAGGGATGGGTGGAGGCAACGGGCAAGGCTTTCCCCACGCAATCGTGGACCATCGAGGACGGCTGCCTGAAGGCGCTGGCGCGCACCGATGGCTTCGAAGGCATCCGCACGGTGGAGTCGTTCACCTCGTTCGACCTTCAGTTTGAATGGAAGATATCGAAACTCGGCGACTCCGGCGTGAAGTATCTGATCCAGGCGCAGGGCGGGCTGGAGTACCGGTTGCTGGACATCTACTCGCTGGACATATCCGACCCGACTCGCATTACCGGAGCGCTTTACGCGATCCTCGCGCCGTCGGGCGCAAACTGGAAGGTAGGAGTATTCAACGAGTCGCGCGTGATCGTCCAGGGAGATCACGTCGAGCACTGGCTCAACGGCGCGCGCGTGCTGAGCTTCGAGACGACGAATCCAGCCGTTCAAGCGGCGTTGCGGGGAATGCTTCCGAAGGGCTCGGGCGCGGAGACGCAGTTGGTGAAGGAAAGTCCCATCAGCCTCGAAAGCCGCGCGTCGGAAACGTGGTTTAAGAATATCAAGGTCCGAACGCTGCCGTGATCACTGCTTCGAGAAATACTCCGCGATGTCGGCACTTTCCGCTGCTTTCTGCGCCGTGCATAGCCGGATGCCTTCGAGGATCTGCTCATACACCCTCGGCCCGCCGGTGAAGTTCTTGGAGCGCTCGCCGAAAAAGTCCACGTATTCTTTCTCCGAAGGCGCGTCGCAGAAGGAGGAGGCCGCGGACGGCAGCACCGCTCCAAAATCGGAGCCGCCTCCGCTCGGCGCGCTCTTCAGGATCTCGTCGAAATTCGCTTTGACGAATGCAAACGGCATTCGTTCGGTCGCCGGGTCGCCGAGTCCGGAATACAGCAGTCCCGCGGTTTCGCGCGCGTCGATATCGGAGTGAATCACCAAGTCGAGCGCGGCCGCCACCAGCGTACGATCCCGGAAGGACCCCAGGGCGCGAATGATCGCGGCGCGCTGGCGCAGATCCGCGGTCTTTTTCAACTCGCGCAACAACGCATCGAACAGCGCGCGGTCTCCATGATACGCGGCGGTCGAAAGAACCGACCCCAGCATATCCGCGTCCACGCCTTTCCGGTCCGCGAGCCATCCGTCGGCGAGCCTCCGCGCTTCCGCGCCGAGCGCGGCATCATATCGCGCGACGAACGGAACGATGTTCGGGCGCAGCAGCCGCGTTTCCTGCTCTTCCCCCGGTTTCGCCGACCAGCCGAGACTCCTTGCGCGGGCGCCGAAGACTTTCTCGACGAAGCGCGCATAGTTGGCCTTCAGCTCTGAAGGGACAAATCTCTGCGGACCGGCGATGATGTCTTTCGCCTGCGCCACGATTTCTCTTTCCGGAGAATTCGCCAAGCTGACCGCCGCGTCCAAGGCGCGGCCAATCTTCAGGTCGCCCGATCCCGCGAGCGACGATACGTCGTGAAGCAGCGTCAACTGTTCAGCCGGATTCAAGAACTCCTGTCCCTGCGCCACCATTTTGTCGAGCAGATCTCCCTGGTAAGACGAGATGTAATAACCCGACGCGCTTTCGTTCGCGGCGATCAGCGCCGGACACCCGGACGCCTTCGTCAGTTTGAAATCGGCACTCGATTTATCGAGCAGAAAGCACTCGCGTTCGACGCCTTTGCCGGTCCGGTAGCGAACGCAAACCGGAACCTGCCAGGTCTCGGCGGTCGAGCCGCCGGAGCCGATGGGGAGATAGCGCTTCTGGCTCAAAGAAACCGACGGCGGACCATCGCACTTCAGCGCCACGGAAATTTCCGGCACACCCGGCTGATTCAGAAACGTCTGGAACGCCGCGCTCAGCCGCGGCTGCCCCGTTTGGGCAATCGCGTCCAGAAAATCGGCCATGCGCGCGTTCTTGTAGGCATAATGCTTTAAATAAGACGTGACGCCGCTTTGAAATTGTTTCTCGCCGGTCCAAACTTCAAACATGCGAATGACTGCGGCGCCCTTTTCATAAGTAATATCATCAAAGGCATTCGAAATATCGTCATTTGTTTCAATCTCCTGGCGTATTTTACGGGTAGTCACCAGGCTGTCCTCGACCATGGCGCCGAACTTTGGCGACAGGTCGCCCAGGCGGGTCTTCCACTCCGGCTTCCACTCGGCGAGAATCTTCGAAGACGCCCAGGTGGCGAAGGCTTCGTTGAGCCAGGTATCGTCCCACCAGGCGAGCGTTACCAGATCGCCAAACCATTGATGTGCAAGCTCATGTGCGCCATCGCTGGCGTAAAGACGGCGGCGCTGTTCGGTGTCCGTGGCGGGGTCGGCCAGCAGAATATTCTGCGCGTAGGTGATGAGGCCCGCGTTTTCCATGGCGCCGAAGCCGTAGGTCAACGGGATGGCGACCGCGTCCGCCTTTTCATAAGGATAGGGAATCCCGAAATAAGCCTGCAACCGCTCGATCAATGTTGCGGTGATTTCTACAGCGTATCTAGCCTCATTTGACTTGCCTTTTGGCGTGATTATGCGCACTTTGACGTCATTTAAACCCACTTTACCGGCGTCCACCACGTCAAAAGGGCCCACTGCGAAGGCTACCAGGTAACTGGGCAGAGGCTTGGTGGGTGCAAAGACGACCTTTTTCATGCCATCGGGCTCAGCCGTTTCCGAAACCTGCGGCGTATTGGCGAAGGCTTTATCTCCCGACCGGACATGCAACGTAATCTGCCACGGAGTTTTGAAACCAGGCTCATCGAAACACGGAAAGGCGCGGCGGGCGTCGATTTCCTCGAACTGGGTGAACAGATAGTTCAGGTCGCCGTCACGGCCTTGAAAAATTCCTTCGCTGCTTTTGGGACTGATTTTGCCGGAATAATCGAAGTGGATTTTTGCCGCTCCCGCGGGGATCTCCGAAGGGGCGCGCAAATCGACGAAGTTTT
>JBEKOZ010000313.1:0-6099 GCA_049521275.1 Bryobacteraceae bacterium
GCTTCGCATCAGGCCTGGCCTCATAAGTCAGACGAATTTTCCGCGCCGGCCTCGAAACCCCGCATCCGAACTTCGCCTCGTTAGCTCCGTTGACCGTCAGCTTGTGCAAATCCCTCACCGCCACTTTGACCACCCCAGTGTCTCTCTGAATCGTCAACCGCAGCGGACCATTCAGGCAATCCACGCGAATCAGCTTGCCCTCCACCTTTGCGCCATTCGGATCGTCCCACCACTCGATCGGCTTCTGATACGCCCCTCGACCCGCGTTTAACCGGGCATTGGTCGCCTCTTGCGCCGCGCGCACCTCGGCCGCCGCCGCTGCTTTCACCCGCTCTAGATCGCGCGCCGCTTCTTCCGCCCGCCGCTTCTTTTCGGCCTCCGTGAAATCCGCCCGTGCCGCGTCCAGCGCCATTTTCGCGATGTGAATTCGAGCCCGTTCCGCTTCGTCCGCCGCCGCGTGCTCGGCCAGCGCCCAGGACTTCGCCGCGTTCTCGTAATCGTCCGCCGCCGCCTGCGCTTCCGCCAGCGCCTGCCAATGCGACGCATTGCGCGGATCGAGCGCCGCCGCCGCCTTCAGCTCTTTCATCTTGTCGATCGAATTGGTTTCGATGAGCGCCAGCTTGGCCTGCGGCTCCGCCCACTTCGGATTCGCCTTGATCGCCAATTCGAGCGATGCATGCGTGTTCTTCTCCACCAGTCCGCGCGGGCTGTCCGGTGGAAAATTCTTTCCTCCCGCAGCGAACTCGGCAAACAAACCATCGACCACGCTCTTGTCGACCGGCTTCTCCACAAAATCGCGATTCGGATCCAGAGCTTCGCCCACCACCGGCGCCGCCTCGAACTTCCCCGCCTTCACATAAGCGTCCAGCAACCCATCCAGCTTCGCCGGAGTCAGATCGAACGCGTTGCGCACCGCCACGCCTTCATCGCCCGACTGCTGGATGTTGTTCAGATAGACCCGCAGCTTGCCGCTGTAATCCGGCAGCGTCGCCAGCATCTGCATTTTCGCCCATGCGCGCAGCCTGTCCTTTGGAAGCTCCCCTTCCGGAAGCGGCGCGCCCAAGGAAACCTTAGTAGCGTTCACTTTGATCGTCGAAAACAGATCGCACAGCGCCGTCTCGATCGAATCCGGCATCCGCGCGGCATTTTCATCGATCAGCAGCCGCGCCAACGCCCGCAGCCACTCCCGCGGCAGCGAACTGTCCGCGCTCCAGGCGCTCAACGTGGCCGATCCGCCATCGATAAACGGCTTGCCCGGTGAGTGCGCCAGATACTCCCGCTGATTCGAAAACAGCACCAGGTCAATCGGCCAGACCGTATCGAGTCCGGTTTTCCCCATGCCGATCTTACCCAGTTGCATCCCCAGCGCATAACGCAACTGCTCCATCTGATTGAGCTTTTCGCGCCCCGCCTTGTCCCCCGCATCGCTGATCACATGGAACGGCCCAATGCGATAATCGATCCATTTATCCGCGCCGAATGCCGGCGAAAAAACCAGCAGCGCGAACAGCACTCGTTCAAACACGGCCGCTCTTCATCTCCTGCGCCAGATAATCCGTAGCGCGCCAAGCCAGCGCCAGAATCGTCAGCGTCGGATTCTTCTCGGACGCCGTAGTGAACGCCGCGCCATCCACCACGAACACGTTCGGGACCTCGTGCATCTGGCAAAACGAGTTCAGCGCGCTGCGTTTCGGATCCGCGCCCATGCGGCAAGTCCCATGCTCATGAATCGCGCTGCCCGCGACATCCAGATGGCCTCTTTCAAACGGCACGATCTCGGCCTTCGCCGCCCGCAGGATCTGCTCGGCCGTATCGTACATCTCGGCCGCCATCTTGTGTTCGTTCTCGCCGATTTTATACTCGATCCGCGCCACCGGAACTCCGTAGCGATCCACATGCGCTTCATCCACCCGCACCCGATTCTCCGCCCTCGGCAACACCTCCCCATAAGGATGCAGCGCCACCAGCGCCGGATAGCGTTTTTTAACTGCGCTCTTGAAATCGACCCCGAACCCCGGCAGAGCCTTCGCGAATCCCGCATCCGCCTGCGCCCCCGAACCCCAGAACTGCGACCCGAACCCGCGCAGATAATCCCGCTTCGCCCCCCGATGATTGAACCGCGGCATGTACACATGCTCGCCTCCGATCCCGTCGTCGTTCTGCGTCGGCCCGCCGATCAGCTCCGGCAAAAATCCATACATATGGAACCGGATCTGCTCGCTCAAATACCGCCCGATCACGTCCGACGAATTGCCGATCCCATTCGGATGCGCATGCGACTTCGAGTTCAACAGAATCCGCGTCGAATCGATGCACGACGCCGCCACGATCACGATTCTCGCCCGCAGCGTGTGCTCCTCTCCGGTCACGCGATCGAAGTACTGAACGCCGCTGGCCTTGCCCTCCTCATTCACCAGCACCCGCGCGACCACCGCGTTATCCATCACCCGCAGCTTGCCCGTCTCCATCGCCGGCTCGATCAGATAATCCGACGAATTAAAAAACGCCCCCACGTCGCACCCGCGTCCGCAGCTCCCACAGTAATGACACGCCGCGTGACCGTTATGCGGCTTCGTCAGAACCGCCCTCCGCCCCGCCACAATCGACACCCCGATTGACCGCGCGGCCCTCTGCAACAACCGCTCCCCGCACCGCGGCGCAGGCGCCGGCAGCATGTACGGACTCCCCGGCAGCGAATCCTGATCGTCCGTCCCCCCGCACACTCCGATGAACTGATCCACCTTGTCGTAATACGGCTGAATGTCCTTATACCGGATGGGCCACGGAATCTCCCACCCGTCCCGCTCCGGCCCCGCGAAATCGACATCGGAATAGCGCAGCGAAACCCGGCCCCAGACATTCGTCTTCCCGCCGCGTCCCCACACCCTCACCAGGTCGAACGGCTGACCCTTCGGCGTGTCATAAGGCTGCTCTTTCGTGTCCAGATAAAACGCCGGCGGCCGATCCCCTCGATCCACCCGCGCATTCCACTCCCACGGCTTCACATGCGTCCAGAATTTCGACCGTGAAAATCGCGTCCCCGCGTCCAGCATCAGCACATCGACGCCCTGCCGGGTCAGGTTCCAAGCCGCCATCCCTCCCGAGGCCCCGCTCCCGATCACGATCACGTCATTCGTGGTCTGCATGCGTACACCCTTTGAACTCTGTCAGGAACGTATTCCCATGCCATCCCAATTCCTCGGTGAGCCCTTCTTTCGACGTGTAATACCCATCGATCGTCAGATTTTTCAGCAGCCTCGAAAACGAATCCTCGTCTTTGAGAACCCCATCAAACCCCCGCAGCCCCGTCAAGAATCTTTCCTTCAACGCAGCATCCAGCGACAGCTTCCGATCGATAAACTCCGGCACATGCGCATCCGCAGCCCCCGGCGTATCCGTCCTCGGAATAATCAAATCGACCAGCTCCGCCACCCGCTTCCGCTCCTCCGGAGAAAAAACCTTGAGCGTGTAAGCGCTCACCACCTCCTGGTGCTCATGCTGCCCCGCCACCGGCACTGCCGCCAGCGATAAAAGAAGTTCCCGTCGAGTGCTCACGGCCATCAGTGTATCTCTTTCTCTGCGTTCTCCGCGTCTCTGCGTGAGACTTTTTGATCCGAACTCACACAACATCTAAGTGCGCGATCCCCTAATCCCACCAGTCCTGGCAGTAGCCGCCGGAATCCTGACAGCGCATCTCCTAAATTTCGCCATCCGCGAATCCGCACTCGCCCTCTTCGCCTTCCTGATCCTCGCAATCCCACCCAGCTACCTAAGAAAGGCCTGCCTCCTCCTCTCGATCTTCTCCACGGGAGCCCTAACCGAGTCCTGGCACCGCCCCGCTCCTGCCCCCACCCTCGACGCCGGCGCCCGCGAAGTCATGCTTCTCGAAGGCTGCGTGGTCGACCCCACCGTCTTCTCTCAATCGCGCGAACAGTTCACCCTGGAGCTCGACCCCGGAGCAAGAGCCCGCGTCACCATGAACCTCGACGACGACACCGTCCCTCAGCGGCTCAACTACGGCCAGCGAGTCGAAATCGAAGCCCGCATCCGTCCGCCGCACAACTACAACAACCCCGGCTCCTTCGACTACGCCCTCTACCTCGCCCGCCAAAAAATCTTCTGGACCGCCATCATGGCCCGCCACTCGACCGCCCGCATCCTCCCCGGCCGCTGCGGCTCGCGATTCCAAGCCGCCATCTTCGCCCTCCGCACCGCCGCCGTCGACCGCATCGAAAAGCTCTATCCAGGCGACACGTACTCGACCGGCATGATGGAAGCCGTCCTGATCGGCGAAAAATCCAAGCTCGAAAAAGTCTGGACCGAAAACTTCCGCCGCACCGGGACCTATCACACGCTGGTCATCGCCGGCTTCCACGTCACCATCCTCGCCGGATGCCTGCTGTTCCTCCTCCGCATCTGCGCGCTCGATGAGATGAAGGCGCTCGCCATCGCCTGCGCCGCCGCCTGGCTCTACGCCCTTGTTTCCGGTCTCAACGCCCCCGCCGCCCGTGCCGCCGCCGGATTCACGCTCTACGCCGTCGCCCGCTTCTTCTTCCGCCGCGGACGCGTCCTCAACCTCCTCGCCGCCGTCGCCCTCGTCTATCTTCTGTTCGACCCCGACGAACTCTTCGACGCCGCCTTCCAGCTTTCCTTCCTCTGCGTCGCCGCCATCGGAGCCTTCGTCGCCCCGCTCTTCCAAGCCACGTCGATCCCGCTCGCCCGCGCTCTCAAGAACCCCGCCGTCATCGAAGCCGACGCGCATCTGCCACCCCGCGCCGCCCAGTTTCGCATCGAACTCCGCCTCATCGCGGAAACCTTCCATCCCGTCATCCTGACGCCCCTCGCGCTCTTCCTCCGCCTCATGCTTTTCTTCTACGAACTCGCCGTGATCTCGATCGTCGTGCAGATCGCGCTCGCCCTCCCCATGGCCGAGTATTTCCATCGCGTCTCCTTCTCCGGATTCTCCTCGAATCTCATCGTCACACCGGTGATGGGAGCGCTCGTACCCGTCGGCTTCCTCGCCATTTTCACCGGCTGGCACTGGGCCGCCCGGCTAGCCGGCCTGATGCTCGACATCTCAGCCCGCGTCGTCAACTGGCACGCCGGCATGGAACCCAACTGGCGCATCGCCGACCCTCCCCTCTGGCTCGCCCTGGCCTTCGTAGCATCTCTAATCGCTCTAGCCCTTGCCACGCATAGCAAGTCTCTCCGATGGCCCGCGCTCATCACCGCGCTTGCACTCTTTACCCTATTGATCTGGCAGCCTTTCCCAGCCGCGATTCCGCGTCACACACTCGAACTCACCGCCATCGACGTCGGCCAGGGCGACAGCCTCTTCGTCCTGTTCCCCAACGGAGCGAAAATGTTGGTCGACGGCGGCGGTCTCCTGCAATACGGTGCCCACCCGCGGCGCCTCAGCCTCGACACCGGCGAAGACGTCGTCTCCCCTTACCTCTGGAGCCGGGGCATCCGCCGCCTCGACATCGTCGTCGCCACTCACGCCCATGAAGATCACACCGCGGGACTCCACGCCATCTTAGAAAACTTCCACCCGCGAGAACTCTGGGTAGGCGCCAATCCCCAGCCGGCGCTAGTCGCGCATGCGGTGCGGCTAAACATTCCCGTAATCCGCCAACACGAAAAACCCGCCTTCGACTTCTCCGGCGCCCGCATCGAAATCCTGTCCCCTCCGCCCGATTTCGCGCCCGTCAAATCCGGTAATAACGATTCGCTGGCCTTCCGCATCCAGTTCGGCTCCCGCGCGTTCCTCCTTACCGGCGACATGGAGAAGCCCATGGAGCGCCGCCTGGCCTCAGAAAACGTCGACCTCCACGCCGACGTCCTCAAAGTAGGCCATCACGGATCGAAAACCTCCAGCATCCAGCCTTTTCTCGACGCCGTCTCCCCCTCCATCGCCCTTATTTCTGATGGCTTTGAGAACTCTTTCGGGCATCCGCATCGGGACGTGCTGGCCCGTTTCAACGATCGTCACACCGCCGTCCTGCGCACCGACCAGGACGGCCTGATCACCGTCCGCACCGACGGCCTGCACCTCACCATGGACACCAGGCGGTGGTCCCAAGAAAACTCCCCATTTTT
>JBEKOZ010000314.1:0-6058 GCA_049521275.1 Bryobacteraceae bacterium
GGCGCCAAGCCGGTTCCGCCCGTGGTCAGGATCAGATCGCAGCCGCACAGGCTTAGGACGGTCTCGGCGATCGACGTGCGTTCGTCGGGAATCAGCGCGCGTTGTGCGATCGTCCAGCCGAGTTCGACAACACGCTCCGCGAGCGCGGCTCCGGAACGATCCTCGCGCGTGCCGGCGACGGCCGAATCGCTGATGGTCACGATGGCGACATTTATGGGAACAGCCGTAATCACCTCTTGAAATCTCCCGATTTACCGCCGGTTTTGCTGAGCAGGTAAAGATCCTGGATCTCGATTGACTTATCGAGGGCCTTGGTCATGTCGTAAACCGTCAGCGCCGCGACCGCGGCGGCGGTGAGCGCTTCCATCTCGACGCCCGTCTTGCCGGTGATCGAAACGGTCGCGGTAATGCGCACGCCGCGAGTTTCGATTTTTGCGTCCACGTCGATATAGGAAATCAGCAAGGGGTGGCACATGGGAATCAGATCCGAGGTCTTCTTCGCGGCGGCGATGCCGGCGAAGCGCGCCACTTCGAGTGGATTGCCTTTCGGATTCCGCGGCAGTTTTTTCAGTACGGCGGGCCTGATCTTCACGAACGCCTGCGCCGTCGCGGTGCGCAGGGTGTCGGACTTCGCCGACACGTCGACCATGCCGGCGCGGCCTTGAGGATCATAGTGGGAGAGCTTCTTCATTTAAGGAGCACGCGAATATCGTCGCCTTCCATCCAGGATTCCCGGTCCGCCTCCGCCACCAGGAACGCGTTGGCGCGCGCCAGCGCCGGAATGTCGCCCGAGCCCTGCCATCCCAGCGGCTCGATGAGCGAACCATCCTTATATAGTCTAGCGGGCAGGAAGCGTGTGAGGCCCGGCTTGTGGTGAAAATCGCGGGTGAGCCTGGCGCGCAGCAGCGGCAGCAGAGGCTCGGCGCACCCAGCGAGGCGTTCCACGGCGGCGCGCGCGAACAACTCGAAGGTGACCATGGTCGACGCCGGATTGCCCGGCAATCCGAAAAAGAATTTCCCGCCGATACATCCGAAGACCAGGGGCTGGCCGGGCTGAATCTTCACGCGGGTGAAGAAAAACTTCGCGCCCAGATCGGCCAGCACCTGCTCGACGATGTCGTATTTTCCCGCCGAAACGCCTCCCGAGAGCAGCAGCAAATCCGACGCCAGGCCGCGTTCTATGGATGTGCGCGTCGATTCGTAGGAGTCGCGGGCGATGGGCAGAATCTCCGGCGTCCCACCCGCGCGCCGCACCTGCGCGGCGAGCGACCATGCGTTCGAATTGCGGATCTGATGCGGCAATGGCTTTTCGCCCGCCTCAACGATTTCATCGCCGGTCGGCAGAATCGCGACGCGCGGCTGGCAGTGGACGGAGACACGCTCGCGGCCGACCATGGCGAGAACGCCGGTCTCGGCGAACCCGATTCTTTGGCCCGCGTGAAGGACGAGGTCACCGCGCTTCGCTTCCCTGCCCCGCGGCGTGAAGTTCTCGCCTGATTTGATGGAGCTGGAAATCGCAATGCGATTTTCGCGACGTTCGACGTGCTCGACCATCACCACCGCGTCGGCGCCCAGCGGCAGCGGCGCGCCGGTCATGATTTCGACGGCGCAGCCGGCGCTTACTTCGCCTGCGTAGGTCTCGCCGGCTCGCACTTCGCCCGAGACGAGCAGTTCTCCCGGCACGTCGGCGGCGCGCACCGCAAATCCATCGCGGGCCGAGCGATCAAACGGGGGATAATCGCGATCGGCGGCGACGTCTTCGGCCAGGACGCGGCCGGCGGCGTCAAGCACGCGCACTTCCTCGGATTCGCCGCGCCGCGCGGGGATTTCCCGCAGGACGTACTCGCGTGCTTCGGGAAACGTCATGTTCGAAGTCCCATTGTGGCGCGAGCTTTAGCTTGCAGCATCGGCTTTAGCCGATGTCCGGGGAAAAAAACGTCGACTGAAGTCGACGCTGCAAGCTAAAGCTCGCGCCACGTTCAGACGCACAGGCCATTGATCAACTTCACCAAATACCCGACGCATGCGTCCAATTCCTTCACCGGTACAAACTCGCCCGATTTGTGCGCCATCGTCATGTCGCCGGGGCCGAACACGATTACTTCGGACGTCAACCCGCTCAGATGCGCCGCTTCGGAGCCGAACGACACCGTCGTGGCGCTGTGCCCTGTCAGCGTTTCGACCAGCGTTACCAGATCCTGCGTCGGCGAAGGGTCGAACGCCGGGTCCAGCCGTTTCACGTCTAGTGTTGCAGCGACCCGCAATCCCGCCAGCGCTTCTCGAATGAGCTCCGCCGCCCAATCTCCCGGCTGACCCGGCAACGGGCGCCATTCGACCGTGATCCGGCACTCGCCGGCGATGATGTTCTTCGCCGTTCCACCCTGAATCAAGCCGACGTTGAGCGTCGTGAACGGAGGGTCGAACGCGCGATTCTTTCTGGTCTCCAGCTTCTTCGCGACCCGTTCCAGGGCCGTCACCACGCGCGCCGCATCGAAGATCGCCGATCGCCCGCGTGCTGGGAACGCGCTGTGGGCTTCCTTTCCGCGCACGACAATCTCCGCCAGCCCGTAACCTTTTCCGGCGCACACCGGGCGCAGACCCGTCGGTTCGCCTATGACCATTTTCCGAGCGCGCAACGCTTTCTTTCGCGCCAGAAATTTCGCGCCCACACAGCCGACCTCTTCGTCGGCGGTCAACACGATCGCCAGCGGCTTGGTGAGTTTCCGGACATCTACCTTGGCGATCGCCGCCAGCACACAGGCCAGGAATCCTTTCACGTCGCAACTGCCGCGTCCGTACAATTTGCCGCCGCGAATCACCGGCCGCACCGCTTCCGCCCACGCCGCGTCATAAGGAACGGTATCGGTATGGCACACCAGCGCGAGCTCCGCGACACCCGCTTTGGTCGCGGCTACCAGATTGATTTTCTCCACGCCCGCCGCGTCGCGATACGGATACCGTTTAATCTTCCAGCCCGCCAGATGTTTTTCCGCGTACTCGATCACCGGAAGATTCGCCAACGGAGACACGGATGGTATCGCGACCAAATCGACCAGAACGTCCGTTACTTCCATAAATCCCGCTGCACTTCCCCGAACTCGCGCACGATCTCCTCTTTGAAACGATGCCGCCCATCGCGAACCACCAGCTCGCCCGCGACGCATATGTCGCGCACCGCCGTCCGCTCCAGCGAAAATACGACGTGTCCCAGCAACGACTCGCGATCCGCGCCCGCCACTGAGCAGTCGTTCAAATCGATGGTGAAAAAATCAGCCGGCCGGCCCACTTCGAGCAATCCGCCTGGCGAACCTAGACTCCGCGCCCCCGATTCCGTCGCGCTCTGAAACAGCTGTCGCGTTTCGAGCACCACTCTCTCCAGCTTGTTCATCCGCAGGTGATATTCCAGCTCCCGCGCGTCTTCGAGAATATCGATCTGCACGTTGCTGTCGGATCCGAAGCAGATTCGCGCCCCGGCCTCGATCAACTTGTCGGCCGGCACCGCGCCGTCGCCCAAATTCCTCTCTGACGTGGGACACGCGCACACCGTCGAGCCTCCCAGCATGCGAGCCTCTTCTTCCGCGATGTGAATCGCGTGGACCGCGGTGAATCGTTCCCCCAAAATTCCGTGATCGTGCAGCAGCTCGACCGGCCGGCGTCCGTATTCTCCGAGCGACGCCTCCACTTCCGCGGGCTGTTCCGACACGTGCATATGCAGCGGCAATCCGCGCGCTCGCGCGTACTCGGCCACCGCGCGGATGTAATCGATCGGCACCGCGCGAACGCTGTGCGGAGCCACGCCCACCCGCGCGCCCTCCGCGATCAGTGCATCCGTGTCCGCCAGAAACCGGTCCACATCCGGCGTAAGAAACCGCGCCTGCCCCGGATTTGGATCCTTCCTCCAGCCGGCGCGCACGTAGGCCGTGCGCAACAGAGTGATCCTTAACCCGACTTCTTTCGCCGCCCGCAGGATCGCGCGCGCGACGTCCAGGTTCTGATCGACGTAATGAAACTCGCCCACCGCGGTGATGCCCGAGAGCACCATCTCGAGAAACGCCATGCGCGCGGCGCGATAGAGCGCCTCGGGCGACATCCGGTTGGCGGCGTGATACATGCTCTCGCGCCAGGTCCAGAATGTGTCGCGCGATGCCTGCGTGCGATGCTCGGTCCGCCCCCGGATCACGCGCTGAAAGGTGTGCGAATGCACGTTCACCAGGCCCGGCAGAATCGCGCGCCCGGGCAGCTTTTCGGCGGCCTTCAGGTCCTCTTCCCCGCGTGAAAATCGGGTGATCGCCCCGCGTTCATCCGCCACCATCGCGAGCCCGGACTCAAACGCGCCACCCGTCCAAACCAAATCCGCCAACCATGCCGTCATAGCTACAATCAGAATAAGTGTTTCGACTCGCCACCGCGCTGCTGCTCACGGCCACTTATGCGCTCGCGCAGCGGACCGTCTTCATCGCGTACGGCGACATGCGTTTTACCGATCCCGCCGAGACCCAGGCCACCAATCCCAAGGTCCGGAAATGGCTGGTCGATAAAATTGCGTATGAAAAGCCCACCGCGATCGTCATCAGCGGCGACGTACCCTACGTCGGAGAGCGCGCCGCCGACTACGCCGAATTCCACCTGGAGACCGCCCCCTGGCGCGCCGCGAACATTCCCGTCTTCCCCGCCCTGGGCAACCACGAACTGCGCGGCGACCTCACCAAGTGCCTCGAAAACTGGTGGACCGAATTTCCGCAGCTTCGCGGGAAGCGCTGGTACATGTCGGAAATCGGCCCCAAAATCGTGGTGCTCAATCTCGATAGCGCGTTGCCTTTAACCCTCGCGAGCGATCAGATCAAGTGGGTGGAGCAGCAGCTTGTCGACCTGAAGAAATCCGTCCGCTTCGTGATTTTCAATCTGCATCATCCGCCCGTCGCCGATATCGAATCGGGCGACGCGGCGAGCCACAATCCCCGCCCCAATGAAATCGCGCTCGCCGATTATTTAAAGACCGCGCCGCAAAGCAAGCGGGTCCGCTTCATCGTCAACGCCGGGCACATTCACAATTACGAGCGTTTTTTTCGCGATGGCACGGTCTACCTGGTTTCAGGCGGAGGCGGCGCCGCGCCGGTCCCCGTCACCCGCGACGCCAACGACCTTTATCAGGACACCGGGTACCCGAATTATCATTACCTGAAATTCGTTCTGCGCGGGAAGCATCTGCATGCCGAAATGATCCGCGTCGCCGACCCTGCTGCGGATAGGCCGAAGTGGGAAGTGAAGGATCGTTTTCAAATTTCCGCGCCGTAGCGGTCACCGGCGACGCTTCGCGATCAGCTCTCGAACCGCCGGCACGAGGTCGCGCGGGATGCTCATGACGGTTTCCGATGCCGTAACGCCAGCCTCGTCTTCGGCCACGGCGTCTCGTTCAGTCTGCTTTTCGTAATGGGCGACCACCCGCTTGATTTTCGTCTCGGTCCATCCCTTGGGGAGTTTGCTTTCGGTCATTGACTTTTCTTCTTTCTGCGACTGCGAAGCGCGGCGAGCGGCTTTCCCGCTAATTCATAAGCCGTAATAACGAACACGCTGTCTGGCTTTGGGTCGGGCACGTAGATGACTCGTAAATACCTCCCCGCGGCTGTCTGTCCCAACACAATCCTGGAGCCTTCGCGGCCTTTTCGGTCCTCATAAGGTTGTTCAAGCACCTCGTTAACCTCGTCTTCACTGACTTCGTGACCATGAATGTGCGGCGCACCACTAACCGGATCGATATAGAATCGCGCTCGCAACTCATCTCCGAGCCAATTTTAGCGCAGCGCGGAACGTACTATTGCGCTCTCCCCTGGCTTGTCGACGAGCAATTGAACTTTCGCCCACCCCCTCTCTGCTAGAATCCAAATCGATGAGTGACCCCGCAGTTTTCCCGCCTAGCGACCAGTTCGTCCACAACGCCCATATCCAAGCCATGGAAGGCTACCTTGACCTCTACAAAAAAGCCGAACAGAACCCCGAGGAATTCTGGGCGGACATCGCTTCAAAAGAGATTCACTGGTTCGAAAAATGGTCGAAAGTC
>JBEKOZ010000315.1:0-6057 GCA_049521275.1 Bryobacteraceae bacterium
TGGTCTTGCGCAGCAGCCGTGGCCCAACCGTCGTCGAACGGATACCTGGTAGCGGGCGCGGGTGCCCGCGATGGCAAGGCCATCAGCGAAGGGGCTCTCGGCGGCGAATGGGTGATCGGGAAGGGTGTCGGACTCGGCGGCGAGGTCGGAGCGGTGTTAGGTCACGAAAGCTTCGGCTTTTTCTCCGCGAATGGATCCTATCACTTCATGCATCAGTGCAGATTCGATCCATTTGTCACCGCGCTTCACCGAACTTCTGGGTGTTTCGCGGCGGCCTTGCGTTTCGCTAGCTCAACTCTTCAATCTCGCCCGCACTCAGCCGGAACTCCGCCGCGCCGATGACTCCGGCTAGCTGGCCGGCATTGCGCAGACCGACGATGGCCGCCGTGACCTCCGGGCGGCGCAAGGTCCAGGCAATGGCGACTTCGCCCGGCGTGCGGCCGTGGCGATTGCCGATCGCGCGCAGCTTTTCGACCGTCTCGAGGTTGCGCGTCAGGTTCGGTTCCTGGAACCAGGGCATGCGCCGGCGCACGTCTTCCTCAGGCAGCGTCGCGACGCGCTCCTTGGTCATCGTGCCGCTGAGCAGGCCGTTGCGCATCGGCGAATAGACGATCACGCCGATGTTATGCTGGCCGCAATAGGGCAGGATCGATTCTTCGATCTCGGGAGAAACCAGCGAATAGGGCGGCTGCAAGGACGCCGGCTTCGCAAGTTTCGAGATGCGCGCGAGCTGCGGCGCGTTGCAGTTCGAGACGCCGACGTGTCGCACCTTGCCCGCTTCCTTCAGCCGCACCATCGCTTCCCAGCCCTCCTCCAGATCCTCGTCGGGCTCCGGCCAGTGCATCTGATAGAGGTCAATGACATCCAGGTTCAGACGCTTGAGGCTGGCTTCGCACTCGCGCTGAATCGAATCCTTTTTGAGGCTCTTGACAATCTGGCCGGTGGAGTCCCAGGTGCGCTCGCACTTGGTGAAGATGTAGGGCTTCGGGGAAACGCCAACGACCGCTTTGGCGACGACTTCTTCAGAGTGGCCGAGCCCGTAGACGGCGGCGGTGTCGATCCAGTTCAGGCCGGCTTCGAGGCCGGCGCGCGTGGCGGCGATCGAGTCGTTATCGTCCTGCGGCCCCCAGGAAAAAGCCCATCCCGCGCCGCCCATGGCCCAGGCGCCGATGCCGAGCGGAGTGATCATCAAGTCGCTATTGCCGAGTTGTCTGGTTTGCATTCTCAACTAAAATAGCGCGTTAACCGCTCCCTGCGGTCACGGCTCGGTAAGCGCGGGCATCGGCGACCAGGTCCGGCTGAGCCGTGACCATAGGGAGCGGTTGCCAAGCTTGTTATTCTTGATGAATGGAGACACGCCATTCGGTCTGCGCACTCGATTGTCCGGACGCTTGTTCGCTGCTGGTGAACGTCGAAGACGGCGTGGGGAGCAAGCTGCGCGGCAATCCCGCGCATCCGGTGACGCGCGGATTTTTGTGCGGCAAGGTCGCGCAATATCTGGAGCGCGAGTATTCGCCACAGCGGCTGCTCTATCCGCAGAAGCGCGTCGGGAAAAAGGGCGAAGGACGATTTGAGCGCATCAGTTGGGACGAAGCGCTCGACACCATCGCGAAGAAGCTGGCCGGCGTCGCGGATGAGTTCGGGCCGGAAGCGATTCTGCCATACAGCTACGCGGGCACGATGGGGCTGCTCAACGGCGGCGGCATGGACCGGCGGTTTTTCCATCGCCTGGGCGCGTCGCGCCTGGATCGAACGATCTGCTCGGCGGCGGGCACCGCGGGGCTGACGGCGACGCTGGGAAATCGCTATGGGACGGAGCCGGAGCAGTTTTCCAAGGCGAAATTTATCATTGCGTGGGGCGCGAATATTCACGGCACCAACGTGCACCTATGGCCGTTCATCGTGGAGGCGAGGCGCAACGGCGCGAAGCTGATTGCGATCGATCCGGTGCGCACGCGCACGGCCGCTCTGGCGGATCAACACCTGCGGATCAACCCCGGCAGCGACCTGGCGCTGGCGCTGGGGCTGATGCACGTGATCATCGGCGAGAAGCTGCACGATGCCGATTACGTGCAAAAGTTCACCAACGGCTTCGATTCGCTGGCGGAGCGCGCGCGGGCGTACGATCCGGAGCGCGTCGCCGGGCTGACGGGGATCGCGAAGGAAGACATCGTGCGACTGGCGCGCGAGTACGCAACGGTGCGGCCGGCGGCGATTCGCGCCAATTACGGCATTCAACGAAGCGACCGCGGAGGCGCGGCCACGCGGGCCATTGCGGCGCTGCCGGCGCTGACAGGGTCCTGGAAAGAGGTCGGCGGAGGGTTGCAGCTTTCGGTTTCGCAGGCGTTTCGCTTCAACAAAGCGGCGCTGGAGATGCCGGAACTGGGGCCCGCGGCGCGGACCGTCAACATGAGCGAGTTGGGGTCGGCGCTGACGGTGCTCGATCACCCGCCGGTGAAGGCGGTGGTGGTTTATAACTCGAATCCAGCGGGCGTTGCGCCGGATCAGAATCGAGTGCTAAAAGGCTTTCGGCGCGAAGATTTATTTACCGTGGTGCTGGAGCAGTTTCAGACGGACACGGCCGATTACGCGGATATCCTGCTGCCGTCGACTACGTTTCTCGAGCACACCGACGTGTACCTGTCCTACGGGCATTATCATGTGCAATTGGCGAGGCCCGCGCTGGCGCCTGCGGGCGAGGCCTGGTCGAATGTGGAAGTGTTCCGCGCGCTGGCGGAGCGCATGGGTTTTGAAGACGCGTGCTTTCGCGATTCGGAAGACGACATGATCCGCGCGCTGCTCGATTCAGGGCATCCATTCCTAAAGGGAATCACGCTGGAGCGGTTGGAGCGCGAGCATTCGGTGCGCTTGAACGTGTCGGCCGAGGGGACTCCTTTTCTGCCGTTCGCGGAAGGAAAATTCGGAACGGCGTCGGGCAAGTGCGAAGTGGATGTGCCGGATTATGTGCCTCCGGTGGAGTCGCGTTTCGGAGACGCGTCCCTGCGAAAGAAATTTCCGCTGGAGTTTGTTTCGTCGAAGAACGACGACAGCATGAACTCCACGTTCGGGAACCGGGATGCGGTGGACCAGCAGACTTCAGTGCTGCACATCGCAACCGAGGATGCCGAGCCGCGCGGGATTCGCACGGGCGACCTGGTGCGGGCGTTCAACGAGCGCGGGAGCCTGTTGTTAACGGCCGAAGTGGATGGAGTGGTGGGGCGCGGCGTGGTGCGCGCTCCTTCCGTACGCTGGGCTAAACGATCGAGAGACGGGCGCAGCGCGAATGCGTTGACGTCGGAACGGCTGACCGATATCGGCGGTGGTCCGACATTCTATAGTTGTTTAGTCGAGGTGGAAAAGTGCGGAGATTAGCGGCAGCGGTCGCGCTGCTGGCGTTGGTGGCATTGGCAGGCTCAACGGGATGCCGGCGCAAGAAAAAAGTGAAGGCCAGAGAGGACGGGCTGGCCAGCGTGGTCAACGTGGCGGACCCGGCGGATTCGGCGCAGCTGGTGCGCGGATTTTCGAACGTCGAAGCCGATGCGTGGCGCTGGACGACGTCGAAATTTTCCGTGGTACTGCGGCCGCCGGCGGGCTCGGCGCAGAATGGCGCAGTGCTGCAACTGGCGTTCACGCTGCATGATACGGTAGTGAAAAAGCTGGGTCCGGTGACGGTGACGGCGACGGTGAATGGGACGCCGATGGGGTCCGAAACATATTCGCAGGCGGGCGATTATACATATTCGAAAGACGTTCCCGCATCGGCGCTGGGAGCGGATGTGGTGACCGTCGAATTTTCGACGGACAAATCGCTGGCGCCGACGGATGTGGATAAGAGGGAGTTGGCGCTGATTGTGAAGACGATCGGGTTGGTGGGGAAGTAGTAGCTAGTAGCCAGTAGCTAGTAGCCAGTAGCCAGTAGGCAGTAGGAAAGAAAGCATACGGCGGTTTGCTGGACAAGTGGAAATTATGAGCGCTACGCGGCTCGCGAATCGAATTGTCGTCAAAGCCATCGAGAGCGAGGCAGAGTACGATCATATGGTCGCCGCTGTAGAACATCTGATCGACAAGGGCGAGGACCGCTTGTCCCCGGAGGAGTCCGCACTCCTGGAAACCATGGCGATATTGGTTCAGGCTTACGATGACCGCCATCACCCTGTGCCTTCGGTCGCTCCCAACGAGACGCTCGCCTACCTGATGGAGACGAGCGGGCGAACCGCCAAGGACTTGCTGCCAGTGTTTGGCACGCGCGGGCGGGTTTCAGAGGTACTCGACGGAGAGCGCTCCATCAGTAAGGAGCAGGCAAAGAAACTTGCGTCGGTGTTCAAGGTCGCCGTCGATCTATTCATCTAATCTGCTGACGTCGCGCGGCACAGCCGAACCAGGGGTTCGGCGCAGACGAGGGCGTCCGCCCCAACGCTCGTTCCGGTCATTCTAATAGCGGGGACTGCGGCGCCCGGTCCGCATGCTCACGCATGGCGGTTCAGTGGTGACTGCGTGCCGGACCAGTCGATCGCGGCCCTGACTGTTCGGCCTCAGCACGGAACCGCCATGCGTGAGCATGCGGACTGCTGTCGGAATGACCGGACATCCCACTAAAAATTAACGATGGAGGCGAAGCTGGTGGGGTCCAGGCTGGCGCCGCCTACCAGGGCTCCGTCGATTTCGGGCTGCGCCATCAGGCCTTTCACGTTGTCGGGCTTCACGCTGCCTCCATAAAGGATGCGGCAGGCGGACGCGGCATCGGCGCCGAACTGGTTGCGAGCTTCGCTGCGAATAAATTTGTGCGCGGCGGCGGCCATTTCCGGGGTCGCCGTTTTGCCGGTGCCGATGGCCCACACCGGTTCGTAGGCGATCACGATGCGCGCGAACTGCTCCGGCGTAAGGCCGCCGATGCCTCCGGCGAACTGCGCGCCGCAGACGGCTTCGGTCGCCTCCGCTTCGCGCTCCTCCAGCCGCTCCCCGACGCAGACGATGGGATTCAATCCGGCGTCGAGCGCGGCAACGGTTTTCTTGAACACGGTTTCTTCGGTTTCGCCGAAATACTGGCGGCGCTCGCTGTGGCCGATAATCACCCAGCGGCAGCCGGCGGCCGCGAGCATGGGCGCTGAAACCTCGCCGGTATAAGCGCCTTCCTTCAGCCAGAAAACATCCTGCGCGCCGATGCCAATGGCGGTGGCCCTCGAGGCCTCAACGGCGGCGGGAATGTTGACGAAAGTGGGGCAGATCACCACTTCGGCGTGCGTCGCACCAGCGACCAGCGGAGCAAATTTTTCAAAGAAAGCGGACGTCTCGGCGGCAGTCTTATACATCTTCCAGTTGCCGGCCATCACGGGTTTTCGCATCTACTTCAGTTTAGGCGAGCCGGAGTTGTTTGAAATTGTCGATCAGCTCGAACGGAGTGCGCACGGAGCGGATGGTCTCGCCACGCTGCTCGATGCGAGCCTCTTCGGTTACGCCGAGCGAGCGCTCCGCGGCCATCTGGAGATACTCGACCAGCAGCGGATCGATGCCCATGATGCGGCAGCAGGTGGCGTCGACGGCGGCAAGATCGGAGCCCATGACGAGCACGCCGGCGGGCTTGGGAGTGCCTTGAATCGGGCCGTTTCCTTCCATTCCGACGATGCCGTCGACGATCGCGAAGGTGCGGCGGAAGATGCGGTTCAGCTCGACGATCGATTCGGGGATGCCCACCTGATGCAGCTCATTTTTCGGCCATCCATAGATGGATCCGGGGACCACTCCGAAGAAATTCTTCATGGCGAGCGTCGCGCCGGCCCAATGATGGGTTTTCATTTTGGCGAGCGAGACGATCAGATCCGCGCGCAACGCGGTGTTGGGCAGGTAAATTTCGCTGCGGTCGGCAAAACGTCGAATCGGGCTGACGTCGTCGCGATTCAGATCGGTGAAGATCGCGTCGAACTTCGGGATATCGGTGCGATAGCGCGCCATTTCAGCGATCGCATAAGTGTCGCGCCGATGGCCCGGACCTTCGCCGATTTTCACTTCGGCCGCGCCCAGCGAACGAAACGCTTCGAGCGCCGCGGCGACCACCCTGAC
>JBEKOZ010000316.1:0-6046 GCA_049521275.1 Bryobacteraceae bacterium
TTTGCGAAGTCCGCATGCTTACGCATGGCGGTTCAGGGGCGGCAGTGAGCGGATGCGCAAGGAGCGCCAGACGAGGCGTCGAGACGAGTCTCGACGCGGCACGCAAAAGTGCGTGCGCCACGTCGCTGACGGCATTGTGGAAGATAATGTTTTGTGAGGACAATACAGTGAATAAAGCATGGGCCGTGTTCGCTCTGATTACAACGATGAATGGCGCGACGAAGCTGGTTTCCGGGGATTTCGGGAAGACGCGCGAGGGCGCGGCGGTGAGGATCTTCACGCTGACGAACAAGCATGGCGTCGAGGCCGCCATCACCAATTTCGGCGGAAGAGTGGTTTCGCTGAAGGTGGGCGGGGTGGACGTGGTGGTGGGGTTCGATTCGCTCGAAGGGTATCTCAACGAGAATCCGTACTTCGGCGCGTTGATCGGGCGTTATGCGAATCGGATTGGGCACGCGCAGTTTACGCTGGACGGGGTGCTGTACAAGATTCCAAAAAACGACGGCGACAATGCGCTGCATGGCGGTCCGCGGGGGTTCGACAAAGTGGTTTGGAACGCGCGCGAGCTGCCGGACGGCGGGCTGGAGCTGACGTATTTAAGTAAAGACGGCGAGGAAGGGTTTCCGGGCAACTGCAAGGTGACGGTGGTTTACCATTTGACGGACGCGAATGAATTGAAGATCGAATACGCGGCGTCGACGGACAAAGATACCGTGGTGAACCTGACCAATCACTCGTATTTCAATTTGAAAGGCAGCGGCGATATTTTGGGTCATCTGCTCCAGCTGACGGCCGACCGGTTCACGCCGGTGGATAGCGGATTGATTCCGACAGGCGATTTGAAGCCGGTCGCGGGGACGCCGTTCGATTTCCGCAAATCGACGGCGATCGGCGCGCGGATCGAGCAGGACGACGAACAATTGAAGCTTGGGAAAGGCTACGACCATAACTGGGTGCTGAACAAGAAGGGTGCGGAGCTGAGCCTGGCGGCTCGCGTGGAGGAGCCGTCGAGCGGGCGAGCGATGGAGGTGTGGACGACGCAGCCGGGAGTTCAGTTTTACACGGGTAATTTCCTGGATGGGACGATCAAGGGAAAAGGCGGCAAGGTGATTGCGCGGCGGTCGGCACTGTGCCTCGAGACGCAGCATTTTCCGGATTCGCCGAACAAGCCGAAGTTTCCGACGGTGGTGCTGAAGCCGGGGATGGAGTTCAAGAGTACGACGATTTATAAGTTTGTGAAGTAGGAGAAAGCAAGGAGAGCGGGCTGAAGCCCGCCCCACGGGCCACGGTCTTGGTGCGGTGGTGTCCGCATGCTTACGCATGGCGGTTCTGTGGCTTGAAAAACCGCTCCCTGCGGTCACGGCTCGGAAAGAAGACGAGTGCGGGCTTGAACGTGGTAGCGGTGGGTCGCTGTATGTATTCGTTCAATTTATGATGTAGTGCGTATGATAAATTGGAAATGTATGAAGAGTTTCTTGATCTCTGTTTGTATTTTCTCGGGCGCTGCGATGGCTGCTAATGCACCGACCTTCACGAAGGACGTCGCGCCGATCCTTTATAACCGCTGCCTGGAATGTCACCGGCCGGGCGAGGCGGGTCCGATGGCGTTCCGCACTTATCAGGAGACTCGTCCATGGGCGAAGGCGATTAAACAGGCGGTGATGACGCACGATATGCCGCCGTGGTACGCCGATCCGAAGATCGATCATTTCAAGAACGACCGCCATTTGTCGGCCGAGGAGATCGCGACGCTGACGCAATGGGTGGACGCGGGCGCGCCGGAAGGCGAGGCGTCGGATCTGCCGAAGCTGCCGGAGTTCACCGAAGGCTGGGTGATCGGGAAGCCCGACCTGATTTTGAGCTTGCCGAAAGAATTCAAGATTCCGGCGTCTGGCGTGGTGCAGTATCAATATTTCACGATCGACCCGGGATTCACCGAGGACACGTGGATTCAAGCGGCCGAGGTGCGGCCCACGCAGCGCACGCAGGTGCATCATATTCTGGTGTTCGCGCAGGATGGGAAAAAGCGCAATCCGCGCGGCGGGGAACAGTTCAGCGACATGGTGATCGGCTATGCGCCGGGCGTGCCGAGCCTGACTTGGGATCCGGACACGGCATTCCTGGTGAAGGCGGGGTCCACGCTGCTGTTGCAGGTTCACTATACGACGAATGGCAAGGAAGCGATCGACAGGTCGGTGGTCGGGTTGAAGATCCGCAAGGACAAGCCGAAGTATCGGGCGATCAGCGGGTCGGCCGTGCAGTTCCGTCTGGACATCCCGCCGGGTGATCCGAATTATGAGACGAAGGCGTCGTACACGTTTCGCGAAGACGTGACGCTGCTGGACATGACGCCGCACATGCACCTGCGCGGGAAGGCGTTCAAGTACGTGATCACGTATCCGGATGGGCGGAGCGAAGTGCTGCTCGACGTTCCTCACTACGAATTCAACTGGCAGTTGGCGTACGTGCTTGCCGAGCCGCGCACGGTTCCCGCGGGAACGCGGATCGACGCGACGGCGTGGTACGACAATTCCATGAATAACAAGTACAATCCGGATCCGAGCCAGACGGTTCATTGGGGCGATCAGACATTCCAGGAGATGATGATCGGATTCTTCAATTTCAAGGTTCCGGTGGACCAACCCGATCCGCCGAAAGCGGAGCGCCCGACGCGCGGCGCGGGGCAATAGATCGAAGACGACCGCCAATCTGAACACGGCCTGATAAGGGGCCTGGGACTGCTCGAAGCCACCGCGCTCAACATGAGCAACATGGTGGGGGTCGGGCCGTTCATCACCATTCCGCTGATCATCGCGTCGATGGGCGGCCCGCAGTGCATGCTGGGCTGGGTGCTGGGCGCGGCGATCGCGTTGTGCGACGGCCTGGTGTGGAGCGAGCTCGCTGCGTCCATGCCGGCGACGGGCGGCACCTACGTTTATCTGCGCGAGGCTTTTCGAAATACAAAATTGGGCGGGTTGCTCCCGTTCCTGTTCATCTGGCAATTCATTTTTAGCGGGCCGCTCGAAATCGCGTCGGGATATATCGGATTCGCGCAATACGTCGGCTATTTCCGGCATGGCATGGGAACCGGCGCGACGCGAGCGGTCAGCATGTCGGTGGGGGTGCTGGTGATCGTGCTGCTGTACCGGCGCGTTACGAGTATCGGCAAATTGACGGTGGTGCTGTGGGTCGGGATGTTGATCACGGTGATCTGGGTGATTTTCGCAGGACTCAGCCATTTCAATGCCAAGGTCGTTTTCGATTTTCCGCCGAACGCGTTTCGATTCTCGACGGGATTTATCGCAGGTCTGGGGTCGGCGACGCTGATCGCGATTTACGATTTCATGGGCTACTACGATATTTGCTACGTGGCCGGCGAGGTGCGGAATCCGGGCCGGGTGATCCCGCGGTCCATCATTTATTCCGTGCTGGGAGTGGCGGCGATTTATGCGCTGACGAATCTCGGGCTGATCGCGGTGGTGCCGTGGCGCGAGGCGGTGAGCTCGAAATTTATCGCCTCCGATTTCATGGCGAAGCTCTACGGGACACGCGCGGCATCGGGCGTCACGGTGCTGGTGTTGTGGACCGCGCTGGCCTCGGTGTTCGCGCTGCTGTTCGGATACAGCAGGATTCCCTATGCGGCGGCCCTGAATGGGGACTTCTTCAAAATTTTCGCGCGCCTTCATCCGGCGGGCGAGTTCCCGTACATATCGCTGCTGGTGATGGGAGGGCTTTCGATTGTCGCATGTTTATGGACGCTCGACGACGTGATCACTGCGCTGGTGACCTCGAGGATCATCATTCAATTCATCGCACAGATTTTCGCGCTGGGATATTTGCGCAAGAAATACCCGGAGATGCCGCGCCCGTTCCGGATGTGGCTTTACCCAGTGCCCGCGGCGATCGCATTTGCGGGGTGGGTGTTTCTGTTCCTGACCTCCGGTTGGAAGTTCGCGGGATTCGGGCTGCTCACGCTGATGGCCGGAGTTGCGGCATATTGGTTGTGGTCGCGGAGGCCTGATGAATCGCAAAGTGGTGCGGATTGAAAACGACGAGCTGATCGTTACGGTCACGGTGGAGGGCGGGCATATTGCGGAAATCGTCGAGAAGAAGTCCGGCGTCAATCCGCTGTGGACGCCTCCGTGGCCTTCGATCGAGCCGTCCACGTTCAGCGCGGGGAGCCATCCCGAATACGGCGACAATTCGGAGAGCAAGCTGCTCTCGGGAATCCTGGGGCACAATCTTTGTCTCGATATTTTTGGTCCGCCGTCGGAGGCCGAGTACGCGGCCGGGATTACCGTGCATGGAGAATCGTCGGTGGTGGCGTATCAGATTGAAGCGAGCGGCGCGAATATGATCGCGCGGGCCCATTTGCCCCTGGCGCAGCTTGATTTCGAGCGCGAGATCGAGCTCGGCGGCAACCGTTTGGTCAAGATTCGCGAAACGGTGACGAATCTGACCAGCATGGATCGGCCGCTGGCTTGGACGCAGCACGTGACTTTGGGGCCTCCCTTTCTGGAGGCCGGGATCACGAAACTCGAGATGAACGCGCCTAAATCGATGGTGTTTCCGGAGGATTTCGGCGAAGCGCAACCGTATAAGCCGGGGGCGTTGTTCGACTGGCCGCACGCGCCGAATAAAGACGGATCGGCGACGGATTTGAGCATACAATCGTCGGCGCGGCGGTCGGCTGGCGTGACGTGTCACGTTGTCGACCCGGCGAGCGAGCATGGATCGTTCGAAGCATTCCATCCGCCGTCGCGCGTTTCGTTCGGCTATACCTGGAAGCGCGCGGATTTTCCCTGGATCTCACTGTGGGAGGAGAATCGCAGCCGGACATTCCCGCCGTGGAACGGCAAGGCGATCACGCGGGGCGTGGAGTTTGGCGTGTCGCCGTTCGCCGAAGGACGTCGCGCGATGGTGGAGCGAGGATCGCTGCTGGGGGTTCCCACGTATCGATGGCTCGGCGCGCGGGAAAGCGCGACGGTCCACTATCAGGCGTTTGCCCGACGGCTCGACTAACATGCCGAAACGTAATCTTGCCGTCGACACTTATCGCGGCTTCGTTATGCTGCTGATGATGGCGGAGGTGCTGGAACTTTCGCGGGTCGCGCATGCTTTTCCTGGAAACTGGTTCTGGAACGTGCTGGCCTGGAACCAGACACATGTCGATTGGGTGGGGTGCTCATTGCACGACACGATTCAGCCGGGATTTTCGTTCCTGGTCGGCGTCGCGCTGCCGTATTCGATCGCGAGCCGCCTGGCGAAGGGCGCGACGTTTCCGAAAATGTTCTTCCATGCGCTCTGGCGATCACTCGTCCTGATCGCTCTCGGCATCTTTCTGCGCTCCATGCACAGCACGCAGACCTATTTCACGTTTGAAGACACGCTGACGCAGATCGGGCTCGGCTATCCGTTCCTGTTTTTACTCGGATTTCGTCCGCCGCGGTGGCAATGGATCGCACTGGCTGCCGTGCTGTTCGGATATTGGCTGGCGTGGGCGCTGTATCCGGTGCCGGGGCCCGGGTTCGATTATCCATCCGTCGGCGTGCCGGCCGATTGGAGCCATCACTTCTCTGGCTTCATGGCGCATTGGAACAAGAACAGCAACCTGGGAAACGCATTCGACCAGTGGTTCCTCAACTTATTCCCGCGCACCAAGGCCTTCGTGGCGAACGGCGGAGGATACCTGACGCTCAGCTTTATTCCCACGCTCGGGACGATGATCCTCGGTCTTGCCGCGGGTCGATGGCTGATCGCGGATTCGCCCCGTATCCCGATGAAGAAGCTCCTGATCGCAGGCGCGGCTGGCGTCGCGGCAGGATTGCTGCTGCACTTTGCCGGCATTTGTCCGATCGTCAAACGCATCTGGACGCCGAGCTGGACTTTATTCAGCGGCGGGCTTTGCTTCCTTTTCCTGGCCGCGTTCAGTTGGATTATAGACATTCGCGGCTACCGAAAATGGGCATTTCCGCTGATCGTCATCGGGATGAATTCGATGGCGGCGTACCTGATGGCGCATTTGTTCGAATCGTTCCTGATGAGC
>JBEKOZ010000317.1:0-6045 GCA_049521275.1 Bryobacteraceae bacterium
CTGCTGGCTAAGCTTCCACCCGAATATCACGTCGGAGATGAAGGTCGACAACCCGGGGGCCATGAGTCTTCAGAGTTGGCCGGATTGGCCGGTCAAATACCGGGAAGACATGGTGAATTATTTCGACCAAATGGTCCTCTGGTATCACAATGGCATGCCCACCGCCTTGGCGCCAAGGTTTTATCCGGACCAGCTTCCGACGATTGGGACGTTTCCATTTGTTAGCGGCGGATGGGGCCCTGCCATGTCGCTCGAAAACGGCCTGGCCGTCTATTTCGCGATGGTGGCGAACACACTCGCCGTCGAGTTAACGGCGAGGTACACATGGAGCATCGTGAACTATACGCCGGCCGAGCTCGATGTGCTTCTCGATCAGAACACTTACTGGATCTACCTGACGCCTCCCACATCGCCGGACGCGGGCTACAATTGGCAGGCCACGAATGAGCAGTCCCCCGCAAATCCGTCGACGGTGGCCCTGTTCTTCAAGAACAACGGCATCGTCGGCGCGACGCAGACCATCACGATCCAGAACCTCTTTGCGTGGGAGCGGATCCTGCGGCACGACTTCTACATCGGCACATACCCCGGCGACCAGCAATTCTACACGAACCTTTGGGGGCCGGGAACGCCTCCGATTCCCGACATCGAACTCATCAGAGGCGACAACTACACCGGAGAAGACGGGCCGCAATTCGGACATTTCACGAATGGCTGCACGGGCACGATGAGCTTCATGCAGTCGATCTTGCGGACGGTGAATATCCCGGAGATCCAAACATGGGTCTCCTGCACGCATGCGACGCCGATGTTCCCGACGGCCAATCTCGCGATGAGTCACGGCGACGATCCCTACGACAGTCTCGGCTTCGTGACGGCTTATCCCGGATACCCGGCTCCCACGACGGCCGACTATTTGCTGACGATCCCCCAATACAACCAGATCTTCACGGCCAACCAAACCTACCCGGCGTGCGTCGCGAACGTCGGCATACAGGTGGCGAATGTCGCCATCAAGTACCTGTCGGACTATTTGATGAACCTCTATTGCGAGGATTTGAACGCCAACGCGACGCCGGCTGCCGGCCAAGTGCTGGCGGTGCTTTCGAACTACGACTTCTCGCTGACGCAGCTCGAAAACATGGGGCTGTGGACCGGGTTGGCGGCGAAACAAAGCGCGCTGAACTGGTGCTCCACGCTGTACACGCAACCGGACGAGTAGGGCGCACCTAAGCTGGGCTCAAACCAGGGCTCAGCTAAAACCAGCGCTCGACTAACCGCGCGAAATGTTCGTCGTCCCATGGTTGAATTGGCAGGCTCAATAAAACGGCGAGGGCTGTAACCCGGAGCCGACGAGCCGGTACTATCTTCGGACTCATTCCATGACCGATTTCCTTCGCAGCATACGCTATGCGGCACACCATCTCCGCATGTCGCCTGTTTTCACGATCACCGCGATTCTGACGCTGTCGCTCGGCATAGGAGGCACCACGGCGATTTTCACGCTCGTCGACGCGGTGATGCTGCGGTCGCTTCCCGTCGCCGATCGTCAAATCGGGGAATGCGCTCAGGCATAGAGTCGACAGCTGCGGATCTCGATATATAGACCCAGGCTGTAACTGCCCTCGCTATCTCCGAAATTTCTCGTTCTCACGAAGCCTGATGAAGTGCGAATGGCGCAGTCGCCCTTCCGGCGTCCACTGCACGAATTCGACCTCCTCCGCCAGCTTCGGCCGCACCCACACGCACTCCTTGATCTTCTCTGCCGTGAGGCCCTCGCCCCACCGGCCGAAGCGAGCCTCGGGGAGATTCGTGAACGGACACGCGGCGATCTCCAGCGGCCGCAGTTTCTCCATCAAGCGCCCCCGGCTCGCTGGAGTGAACCCGACACGTGTCCTCGCGACGTAGACCAGCCGAAACGCGTCCTAGGATCTAGTGGTGGCACCGCTCTTCAGTTTAGTGCTCAAAGGAAACGGCATCGCGAGAAGCTCGCCCGCTTAGCATTCGCATTTCATTCCACGCCAATTCCGGAAAGGCCACCGTGCTCGATCACGCTCGATCAAACCAAAGCGACTCCGCTCAATTGAAAAGCTTTCCAGCGAATTCGTCTAAATAGTTCCGCCAGTTGATCCACGTGTGCGCTCCCGCGCTTTCATCAAAAGTCGCGTTGAAGCCGTGCTTCTTGAGGAACTCGACGGTTGCTTTCGAGGTCGCAATCAGTCCGTCATCCTTGCCGGTGCTGAACCAGAAAAGTTTCAGGTCCTTCTTGAACGCGGAGTTATCGAGGGTCGCCTTATTCTGTTCTTCCCATGTAGTCACCGGATTCGGACCCTCCGGAGGAGGCGTGCCCGCGCGTCCTGGACTTCCACCGGCGATACCGAACAGCCCTGAGCTAAACACGCCGATGTACGCGAATTTGTCGAGGTGCGGAATCGCGATATACAGCGCCTGCCCGCCTCCCATCGAAAGTCCCGCGATCGCGCGATGGGCGCGGTCGGCTTGAATCCGGTAGTGCGATTCGGCGTACGGCATGATTTCGTTCACAAAATCCTTTACGAAATCATCGTCGAAAAGTGGCCGGCCAGAGGCCGCCCCCGCGCCGCGTCCGCCGAAGTTCATCGTCTGCGTTGTGTGTCCAGCGGGCATCACAACCAGCATTGGCTTCGCCTTCCCGGCAGCGATCAGGTTGTCGAGAATGAAACCCGCGCGGCCGACCGACGTCCAGGACTCGTCGCAGTCGCCCGCGCCGTGCAGAAGATAAAAGACCGGATACTTCCGGCTGGTGGTTTCGTACCCGGGAGGCGTGTAGACGTGCATGCGCCGAAACTTGTTTAGCGTCTTGGAGTAATAGGTCACGCTGGCGACCGCGCCATGCGGCACATCCTTGGTCTCCATGAACGCGTCACCGGGCACGAAGAACATGCTCCAGTTCTGCGCGTTCGACTCGCTAATGGAAGTGTTGCGCGGATCCATCGTCGTGACGCCGTCGACGTTGAAGACGTAGCGATAAGCGCCAGGAATGACTGGATCGCTGGTTGTCACTTCCCAGATGCCGCTTTCGCTTTTGGTGAGCGGCCTGCCGCCGCGGCCTGCACCCGGATTTGCCGGGGCGGATGGGCTAGCCGAAACGGAGGCCCAAGCTGACGCCTGAATATCGCTAGCGTTCAACGTCACGGCTTGCGCATTCGGCGCAAGAATGCGGAAGGTGACCCGATGGTCGGCCAGAACTTCGGGCGAGACGACCTGTGGGCCACGTCCTCCGCCCCCAGGCTGTGCCCAAATGGAACCGATGCCGACAAGGGCACATAAAAAGAATCTCATCGCTGCTCTCCTTTGCATGTGGACAAGGCGTTTACCTGGAGGATAATATCATTTGCGGCGCCAGCGCCCACGGTGCGCGCTTCGTGGCGCTGGTGGGGCAAAGGTCGCGGACACTGGCTTTCTTGGATCCAAGCACGCGACGACTGGCGTCACAGGAGGGGAATCAAGCGACATTACCGCGCGGTTACGTCACGTGAGGGGGGCCGGACCATCTACGTAGTTGACGCTTTGGACCGGTAAAATCCTTAACCTTTTTCGACTGATTTCTCCGTGGGGAATGGAAACCGCTCGTGTGCGTGTATACTGGAGGCTCGCCGGGCTGCCAATATGGGGATTCTGGCCGAATCACTAGTGCGGCGATGTCCAGGCAGCCGTGGGTGTTGGGGGCCCCAGTCGTGAAGCGATTCCTCTTTGGTGCGCTCTTGGGTGCGACCGCAATTTTCGCGGCCGGATGCATCTTCCACCGTGTTCAGGTCCAGCAGATCATTCCACGCGATACCGTCGTGGTGACCAGTCCGGTAAAAGCCCATTTGAAGGATGGGTCCACGGTGGTCTACGCCAAAGGGGTGACTGTCTCTGGCGGAACGTTGCGCGGTGCGGGCGTCCGCTTCGATCTCGCGCTCAAACAATCCTCGAATGTCGATAGCATTCCGCTCGACTCTGTCGTCGGCATGGAGAGCTTCGAAACGCGTGTGAACGTCGCCAAAACGGCGATTGTGACAACGCTCACGATCGTGGGGATAGCTGGGGCAGTTGTCGGCGGAATAGTTCTGATCAAAGCCGTTTTTGGATCGTGTCCGACAGTTTATTCCGACGATGGCGCCGTGGAAGAAGCCGAGCTGTTCTCAAACAGCATCGCCCCGCTGTTCGAAGCGCGCGACGTGCATCGGCTTCGGGCGCAGCCTGATTCCAGGGGCATCCTGCGGCTGGAACTGCGCAATGAAGCGATGGAGACGCACTATATCAATCATCTCCAGCTCTTCGAAGTGCCGCACGCCGCTGACGAGTTTGTTCTACCCGATTCACGAGACCATCCGGTTGTGGTTCGCGGCATTCGGACTCCGTCGGCCATCGTCGGCCGCAACGGCCAGGACCTCCGCGAGACGGTCGGCGAGGCGGACGGCAAGTTCTACCGGACGGATCGGCGCTTGATCGACAGCGCGAGCGTAGAAGACATGGACGACTGGATCGATCTCACCGCTCCTGTGCCTGCGGGAGCCAATTCCGCAACGCTGATCTTCCGGCTTCGCAACAGCCTGTTAAACACGTCTCTGCTATACAACGAGATGTTGGCACCCGCGGGCGCCCGCGCGATCGATTGGCTTGGACCTGGACTGGCGCGAATCTCTAATGCAGTCGAATTGGGCCGCTGGCGTGAACGCCGGGCTGGTTTGCACATTTCGGTTTGGCGGGATGGCGCCTACCGCGAGGCCGTCCGTATCCCGGACTCTGGCCCGATTTTCTGGCATGACGTCGCGGCTGTGATTCCGGCCCAGGCGGGAGAGACATCGTTGCGGATCCGCCTCTCGTTCCTTGTGGACCAGTGGCGAATCGATCGCATTGGGGTCGCGTCGGCGGAGCGCGACGCAACGCCGCGGCTGATCCAGATCTCAGAAGTGACGGGATCGGACGGACGGCCGGAGAACGCAGCCCGCGATAGTATGAGCGCCCCCGACGATCGCTATCTTCAAACGAGTCCGGGGCAACGATTCTTCGTGGACTTCAATGTCGGTCATCCGCCAGCAGGGGAATCGCGGACCTTCTTGCTTTCGTCTCAAGGCTACTACACCGAATGGATTCGGGGCGCGTGGATCCAGGCGGCGTCTACTAAGGAACAGTTCAAGCCGACCGACGACGAGTTGCCCGCCGCGTTGAGGCGGTGGGCCGCCACGCGCGAATCCTTCGAGGAACGCTTTGTGAAGGACCGCGTTCCGGTTCACTGAGACAATGACTATGACCCGGGTAACAGCTCTCCTGATCCTCTTGACGCTGGCATGCCTTAGCAGCGGCTGTTCCCTTGGAATGACCGCCCGCAAGTATCGGCCCGCGCAAGAGCCAAAGGGTGTGAACGTGCGCATCGACACCGCCCAGGGACAGCTTTCGGGCGAGCTGATCGAAGTGCGTGATGTCGGAATCGTCGTACTGGCTGACCAGAAGCTACGTCTCCTGCCCTACACCGCGATCCTGTCCTCAAAGATCGATCAGACAGAATCCCGCTATGCGATCTCTCAACGGACGGTTCCGAAACCCGAAGTGCGAGAGCAGCTCCGGTTGCTGAGCCGCTTTCCTCAGGGTCTTACACCAGAGTTGATGAGACAATTCCTGGGCCAATATGGGCAGACGGAACTTGCCGGCGCAAACCCATGAAACGCGCGCTTCTCTTGCTTGCGACAACGTTCGCCTCCTCTCGTCTCGCGACCCCACAGGCAGCCGGATCGGAGGCTGCTTTCATCGAATCCGCGCGCGTGGCGACCGCGAAATATCAAGACCGGTCGGTTGCGATCGCAGAAGGCTATCGGCAAATCGGCAGCGACTTTCCTTCCATGGGGGAGCATTGGATCAGCATCGGCCTTCTTTTCGATGGAAAAATCGATCCAGCACATCCGGAAGTTCTTACCTACGCGGTCATATCGGGTAAGCCGCAACTGCTCGGCGTCGCCTATATGCTTCCACTACTGCAAGGCGAATCCCCTCCGGACTGGCCGGTCAGTAAAGAAAAGTGGC
>JBEKOZ010000318.1:0-6022 GCA_049521275.1 Bryobacteraceae bacterium
GAGCCGCGGAACGGACGTTTCAACTGCTGACGCAGGCCGCGGGGCGCGCGGGACGAGGCAACACGCCGGGCATCGTGCTGATGCAGACGATCAATCCGGATCATTACGCGATCCGCTTCGCGGCCGAGCAGGATTACGAGAAGTTTTACGCGAAGGAACTGGAGTTCCGGAGGCTGATGCATTACCCACCGTTCAGCGCGCTGGCAAACGTGATTGTTCGCGGGACGCGCGAGGAGGAGGCGCTGGCGCGCAGCGCGGCGCTGGGGCGGTTGGTGAATCCAGCGCCGGAGGGAGTGAAGATTCTGGGTCCGGCGGCCGCATCCCTGGCGCGGCTCAAGAACGAGTATCGTTATCAGATGCTGATCAAGACGTCCAGCCGGAAACGGCTCAACGAGATTCTGGGGCGGGTGCGCGGGTTCGCGGCGGCGGAGAAGTGGAATCCAACGGCGTTGATGATCGACGTGGATCCGATGACGATTCTGTAAGACCGATTGAAGACAAGAGCGGGCCGCCCTACGAATTTCTATGCGTGAGTTCCTGACAGTCGAGGAGAATTTACGGTGTGCCATGCGCTTCTTCGGGGAGGCGACGGGGACGGGCGAGGTGCGCTCCCTGAACCGGACGGTGGCGATGTATTCGGGGCTGGAGTATGGAGTGTTCAACATCGCCTTGCTGACGCGTCCGGCGACCGCGAGCGAAGGAGGGTTGGACCCGGCGCTGACGGAGACGGCGCGCTATTTCAAGCAGCGCACCAGGCGGTGGTCCTTCTGGCTGTGCGAGGATCTGCTGGATGCGGCGACGCGGCGCAAGGCGCGGCAGATCGCGAACGATTTCGGACTGCGCCCGATTTCCTATCCGCCGGGGATGATGGCGTCGCAACTGCTGCCCCCGGTGCGGCCCTTGCCCGAAATCGAGTGCCGTCCGGTGAACGACGACGAGACGCGCGGCGCGTTTGCGGAGATCACCTCCCTGTGCTTCGAGATTCCGCCCGGGATCGCCAACGCGGTTTACGGGTCAGCGGGGGCTTGGAACGGCCTTTACAAAGGGTTCGTGGGCATGGTGAAGGGCCGGCCGGCGGCGATCGCGGCGATGGTGGAGGCGGCGGGCGCGCTGGGGATCTATTCGCTGGCAACGGTGCCGGCGCTGCGCCATCAAGGTTACGGGGAGGCGCTGCTGCGCGCCGCAGCCGCCTGCGCCCGGCCGGCGGGTGACGGGCCGTTCATTCTGCAATCGACGGAAGCGGGCCATGCGCTGTACCGGCGCATGGGGTTTCGGGATGTCGCGAAGTTCACGGTTTATTTGACACGGTGAAACAGGGGAATGCGGTTGTAGAATTAAGTTGAGTATGTGGGTGTTGCTCGCGTTCCTATTTGCGCAGTCGGTGGATTTTTCAGCGGAAGGCCTGAAGGCGTTGGACGCGCAGAAGTACGACGCGGCGGTGGATTTGTTCACGAAAGCGGTGGCGGAGGACCCCAAGGATTACGGGGCGCGATTCAATCTCGCGCTGGCGTACAGCTTGTGGGGCAAGGACGCCGAAGCGATCCCGCAATATAGAGCGGTCTTGGAACTGAAGCCCGGGTTGTATGAGGCGGAGCTGAATTTGGGGATCTCGCTGCTCCATTCCAAGGACGCGGCCGGAGCGGCGGCGCAATTGAAGGCGGCGGCAGAGCAGAAGCCCACGGAATTCCGGCCGGTTTTCTACCTGGGAGACGCGTTGCGGGAAACCGGCGCACTGGCGGAGGCGGAGGCGGCGTACACCACCGCGGTTGGTCTGAAGGCCGATTCGGCGGAGGCGGAGTTGGGGCTCGCGCGGACGCTGCTGGGCGAAAAGAAGCTGGCGGATGCGGAACCGCACTTTCGGAAAGCGGCGGCGCTGAACGGGAAGTACAAGAGCTACCTGCTGGAGCTGGCTTCGCTTTACGAAGCGGATCATCAGGGCGACCGGGCGGTGGCGCTGTATCGCGAATTTCCGGACGATGCGGGAGCGCGGGAACATCTAGGCGCGCTGCTGATCGCCGCGGGCGATGCGGCGGGCGCGATTCCGGCTCTCGAAGCGGCGGTCGCGAAATCGCCGACGGCCGGGAATCGGGCGGCGCTGGCGCAGGCCTATCTGAAAACCAAACAGGACGACAAGGCTCTGGCGGTGGCGTCGCAGATGGTGGCCGCCGAACCGCAGGCTTATGACGTACGCATGTTCGCCGGCAAGATTCTGTTGAATCTTTATAAACTTGGACCGGCAGCTGCGCAGTTCCAGGCCGCGGCCAAAATCAAACCCGATTCGATCGAGGCGTGGAGAGAGCTGAGCGGAGCGCTGGTGGTGAATCAGGACTACGTGGGAACGATCGCGGCGCTGGACCGGCTGAGCGCGCTCGGCGTCGAGAGCAGCGGGCAATGGTTTTTTCGCGCGCTTTCCTACGACCATCTGCATCAACTGAAAGAGGCGCTGGCCGCGTACAATAAGTTTTTGGAGACCAGCCAGGGAAAAAGTCCGGATGAGGAGTTCAAGGCGCGGCAGCGTGTCCGGATGATTCAGTATGAGCTGGGCAAGCGGTAGGGTATGCAGGCGCTGTTGATTTTTTGCCTCGCGTTCGATCTGGCGGCGATTAAGCTGGAGCCGAACCTGGAGCGGCGGAGTGAACGGGCGCTGGAAAACGCGGCGGCGGCAATGGATACGGCGCGCGACGCGTCGATGGGCGGGGACTCGGCGAAGGTGAAGGCGAGTTTAGAGGAGTTGCGCGATTCGGTGGACCTGGCGTATCAGTCGCTGGTGGATTCGGGGAAGAGCGCGCGGCGGAACCCGAAATTTTTCAAGAGCGCCGAATTGAAGACGCGCCAGTTGATGCGCCGATTGGAAGGACTGGCGCAGGCGGTGGATGCGGACGATCGGCCTTTTGTAGAAACGGTACGCGATCGCGTTTCCCAGGTGCATGACGATCTGATTCAAGACATCATGCAGAAGAAGTAAGCCAGGAAAGGTAAGGAGGCTTTGTGAGATATGTAGCTTTTATGATCGTCGCCGCGATCGGCGTTTCGGGGCAGGCGAATCGCGACTTCCTCACCTCCGACGAAGCCGACCAGGTCCGGCTGGTGCAGGAGCCGAATGAACGCATGAAGCTGTATCTGCATTTCGCCAAGCAGCGGCTGGACCAGGTGGACCGGCTGCTGGCCAAGGACAAGGCGGGGCGGAGCGCGCTGGTGCACGATCTACTGGAAGACTACTCGAAACTGATCGACGCCATCGACGTAGTGGCGGACGACGCGATGCGGCGCAAGATTGCGGTGGACGCGGGCTCGACCGCGGCGACCGCGGCGGAAAAGGAGATGCTGGAGCAGCTCAAGAAGATCGAGGACGCGCAGCCGAAGGATTTGGCGCGCTACGAATTCGTGCTGAGGGAAGCCATCGAGGCGACGTCGGACAGCGTGGACTTATCGCAGGAAGATTTGAAGGAGCGGGCGGCTTCGGTGGCGGCGAAGGAAAAGAAATTGAGGGAAGAGCGCGAGGCGGCGATGACGCCGGCGGAACTGGCGCAGTCGAAGGCGGAGGCGCAGAAGGTGGAGGAGAAGAAGAAGGCTCCGACGTTGCTGAAGCCGGGGGAGAAATTGTCGGACGTGAATTCGCCGACGAAGCAGCAGTAGCGGAGGAGCCGCCTGTGTTTACTTGTGTTCCGGTGCTGCGGGAGCTGCCGCGGCAGGAGCAGCGGGCGGCGGCGCGATTACGGTTGGCAGATTGCGCGGCTGGTAGTTCTGGCGGCTGTCGAAATCGAGCAGTGTGAACATCAGGAACAGGCCCAGGAAAATAAATCCAGCGGCGGCGATCAGACCGTTCACCGGCTTGTCGTGCAAAAGATGCATGAAGAACAGCGCGACCAGGATGGCCTTAATGGTGGCGATGGTCAGCGCGACCACTACGTTCGCGGCGCCCGATCCGAAGTGAATGTAGGACGCGCCCACGGTGATGCCGGTGAGGATGAGAAGCATGATCAACGTCCTGAGGTAGACGCCAGCTTCTTTCTTGGGGTTTTGAATATCTTCGCTCATGAGATTAGATAGTACAGCGGGAACAGATAGATCCAGATTAAATCGACCAGGTGCCAATAGAGGCCGACCAGGTCGACGGGGGTGTAGTAGGCAGCGTTGAATTCGCCCCGATTTCCGCGCACTGCGATCCAGGCCAGCAGAGCGATGCCGACCACGATATGGATACCGTGCAGGCCGGTCATCATGAAATAGAAGCTGAAGAAGGTCGCGTAGCCGGGGCTGGGGTGGCCGCTGGCATCGCGAATTTTATCGCCGACGTGTGAGTAAAAGTGGCCGGGCAGCAATCCCTCTTCGAATTTGTGCGAGTATTCGAAGTATTTGACGCCGAGGAAGATAAAGGCGCACAGAATCGTGATGAGCAGGAAGATCACGAGTTTTTTGCGCTGGTTCGTTCGGGCGGAGAGGACGCCCATGACCATGGTCCAACTGGAAAACAACAGGACCACGGTATTCAAGGCGCCGAGAGGGCGCTGCAGGTGCTCGTGCGCTTCCTTAAATTCGAGCGGAAAGCGCGCCTGCATCATTCCGAAGCCTACAAACAGGCCGCCAAACAGCAGCACTTCGGTCGCGAGGAACAGCCACATACCGATCTTGCTGGTATCGAACTGCTGCTCCATCGTGGTGAAGTGATGCTGATGGTGCTCGTTTTCGTGGCCGTGGCCGTCATCGCCGCCGTGCGGGTCGTGTTGAAGATCGACGGTGGTGGTGCTCATGCGTGTTTCTTCACTTTCGGCCGGTAATCGTAGGGCTCATGCTCGAGCACCGGCTGGTCTTCAAAATTATGCGTGATCGGCGGCGAGGACGTCTGCCATTCGAGCGTCGTTCCGCCCCAGGGATTGTCGGGCGCGTCCATCGGCTTGCGCAGCGAGGCGAGAAGATAGGCCGCGGTGATGAACAGGCCCAAACCGAGCACCCACGACCCGAAGGTCGAAAACGCGTGCAGCGGCTGATACTGATCGAGGTAATTGTAATAGCGGCGCGGCATGCCCTTGCTGCCCAGGAAAAACTGCGTCAGGAAGGTCATATTGAAGCCGATGAATACCAGGGAGCAGGCGACGCGGCCCCATTTTTCGCTGTACATGCGGCCGGTGATCTTCGGCCACCAATAATGGACGCCTCCAATGAAGGCGATCACGGTGCCGCCCATCATCACATAGTGGAAGTGCGCGACGACGAAGTAGGTATCGGTCAGGTGGACGTCGGTCGAAAGCGCGCCCAGGAAGATGCCGGTGAGTCCTCCGATCGCGAACAGAAGGATGAAGGAGATGCCGTAGAGCATCGGGGTTTCAAGCGAGATGTTGCCTTTATACATCGTGGCGAGCCAGTTGAACAGCTTCACGCCGGAGGGGATGGCGACCAGGAAGGTCAGCGCGGAGAACACTACGGTCGCGAGTTCGGACTGCCCGGCGACAAACATGTGATGGCCCCATACCAGGAAGCCGAGCAGGGCGAGAGCGACGCTCGAATAGGCGATGGCTTTGTAGCCGAAGATGGTTTTGCGCGAGAAGGTGGGAATGATTTCGCTGATGATCGCCATGCCCGGCACGATCATGATGTAGACGGCGGGGTGCGAATAGAACCAGAAGAAGTGCTGAAACAGGACCGGATCGCCGCCGATTTTGGGATCGAAAATGCCGATGTTGAAGACACGCTCGAGCGCCAGCAGGACCATGGTGATGCCGAGCACCGGAGTCGCCAGCACCTGAATGATTGCCGTCGCGTAGGTTCCCCATACGAACAGAGGCATATCGAACCAGCCCATGCCCGGCGCGCGCAGCTTATGGGTGGTGGCGATGAAGTTGAGTCCGGTGAAGATGGAGGAGAAGCCGAGGATGAATACCGCCATGGTCATGATGCCGACGCTGTTCTGCGTGGTGGTGGAGTAGGGCGTATAAAAAGTCCAGCCGGTATCGACCGCGCCGAAAATCATGGACGTGACCGCCAGCAGGGCGCCGGTGCACCACAGGTAAAAGCTGGCGAGATT
>JBEKOZ010000319.1:0-6010 GCA_049521275.1 Bryobacteraceae bacterium
TCTGTCGGTGGGTCGCGAAGCTTCGCTGGGCGCGGTCGAAAAGGCGCTCGCCACTGAAGATAAGGAAATTGTCGTGGTCGCTCAGCGCGATCCCTCGTTTGACGCGCCCGGCGCCGGAGATCTGTTCACGCTCGGCACGCGCGCGGTCATCAAGAAGGTGTCGCGACCGAACGCTTCGCAGATCGACGTTCTGGTGCTCGGCATCGAGCGCGTGGTGATCGTCAAGGTGGACGACACCGAGGGCTTCATGACCGCCCGCGTTCGCGCGCTCCCCATGCCTGACGATTCGAGCCGCGAGACCGAGGCGTTGACGCTCTCGATCGTCGAGATGGGTTCGAAATTCGTCGGCCTGATTCAGAATACGAGCCACACGCCGCAGGAGCTGGCGCGGATGTTCACCACGCATGAGGATCCGCTGCGCCTGGCCTACATGGTCGCCTCCATCATGAACCTCGAAGGCACGCGCGAGCAGGCGCTGCTCGAAGCGCCGTCGCGGGTTGAGGCGTTGCGCCTGGTTCACGGCTGGCTGTCGCATGAAGTGGAGGTGTTGAACCTCCGCAACAAAATTACCGAAGACGCGCGCGGCGAAATGTCGAAGGAGCAGCGCGATTACATTCTGCGCCAGCAGAAACGCGCCATTGAGAATGAACTCGGCGAGAAGAACGAAGACAAGGCCGAGGTCGACTCTCTGCGCGAGAAGCTGACCAAGGCCGATCTTCCGGACGACGTGCGCAAGGAAGCCGAGCGGGAGCTGGGACGTCTCGAAAAGATGAACCCGCAGCAGCCCGAGCATAACGTCATCCGCACCTGGCTCGAATATGTGATCGAGCTGCCGTGGAAGACGCGCAGCGCGGACAATCTCGATATCGCGCGGGCGCGGCAGGTACTCGACGAGGATCACTTCGGCATCACCAAAGTGAAGGAGCGCATACTCGAGCAGCTCGCGGTGCTGAAGCTGAATCCCGAAGCCAAGGCTCCGATCCTGTGCTTTGTCGGCGCTCCCGGCGTGGGGAAAACCTCGCTCGGACAATCGATCGCACGCGCCATCGGACGCAAGTTCGAGCGCATGAGCCTCGGCGGTTTGCATGACGAGGCCGAGCTGCGCGGGCACCGGCGCACCTATATCGGCGCCATGCCGGGCCGCTTGATTCAAGCCATGCGGCGCGCGGGTGCGAACAATCCCGTGCTGATGCTGGATGAGATCGACAAGCTGGGACGCGATTTCCGCGGCGATCCGGCGGCGGCGCTGCTCGAAGTGCTGGACCCGGAGCAGAACAAGGCGTTCCGCGATAATTATCTCGATCTCCCGTTCGATTTGTCGAAGGTGTTGTTCGTCACCACGGCGAATTCGCTCGATACGATTCCCGCGCCTTTGCTCGATCGTATGGAAATCCTGCGCCTCTCCGGTTATAGCGAGGAAGAAAAGGCGCAGATCGCCCGGCGCTACCTGCTGCCGCGCCAGTTGGCCCATGCCGGCCTGACGGCGGAGCAGTGCAACATTACTGAAGAAGCGTTGCTCAAGATCATCGCGTCCTACACGCGCGAAGCGGGAGTGCGGCGACTGGAGCAGACGCTGGGCCGGGTGATCCGCAAGGTCGCGTTGAAGTTCGCCGAAAACGTGACTGACTCGGTAACCGTGAAACCCGACGACGTGGCGGAGATGCTGGGGCCCGAGCCGATCACGCCCGAAATGGCGCGCCGCGAACTGCCCGCGGGCGTGGCCACGGGCCTTGCGTGGACCGAAACCGGCGGCGACGTTCTGTATATCGAAGCGACGCTGCTGCCTAACGGAAAAGAGCTGACGATTACCGGCCAACTGGGCGCGGTGATGCAGGAATCGGCGAAAACGGCGCGTAGTTTCGTATGGGCTCACGCCGCCGAGTTGGGGATCAATCCGGAGCTGTTCCTGAACTCCGGCCTCCACATCCACGTTCCCGCGGGAGCGATTCCCAAGGACGGTCCTTCGGCCGGCGTCACCATGACGACGGCGCTCGCGTCCGTTTACTCGGGCGTTCCGGCGCGGCAGGATACGGCCATGACGGGCGAAATCACGCTCACCGGACTGGTTCTGCCCATCGGCGGTTTGAAAGAAAAGGTGCTTGCGGCGCGGCGCGCGGGATTGAAGCGCGTGATCGTGCCTCGCAGCAATCAAAAAGACCTGCGCGATCTGCCCGAGGAGGTTCGCAACGAGATGGAGTTCATCTTCGCCGACCGCGTCGAGGATGTCTTGAAAGTGATGCTGCCGAGCCTGGCATACACGCCCGCGAAAGCGGCATAATGCTGGTATGAAAATCGGCATCCTCGGTACGGGCGACGTTGGACGCACGCTCGCCAACGCGTTCATCGCTCTCGGTCATGAAGTGAAAATGGGTTCACGCGACGCGCACAACGAGAAGGCCGTCGCGTGGGCCTCTACCTCGGGAATCAATGCGTCCAGCGGCACTTTCGCCGATGCAGCCAAGTTCGGCGATGTCGTCGTGCTGGCGCTGTCGTGGGCCGGGACGGAGAACGGGCTCCGGCTCGCGGGCCCTGAAAATTTCGAAGGTAAAGTCGTCATCGACGCCATCAATCCGTTGAAGTTCGAGCCCGGCAAACCGCTTTCGCTCGCGGTCGGCCACACCGATTCGGCTGGCGAGCAGGTGCAGCGATGGTTGCCGTCGGCGCGCGTCGTCAAGGCATTCAACATGGTCGGTTACGCGCATTTTTTCAAGCCCGATTTCCCCGGCGGCCCTCCCGATATGTTCATCTGCGGCAACGACGAGACGGCTAAGCAAACCGTCACTGGCATTTTGAAGGATTTCGGCTGGCCGTCCATCGACATCGGCGGCATCGAAGGCGCGCGCGTGTTGGAGCCGCTGTGCGTTCTATGGGTCGGCTATGCGATGCGTACGGGAAGCAGCAATCACGCGTTCAAGCTGTTGCGAAAATGACGACCTGACATCCGGACCGCTCCCGATGGTCGCGGCTCCAAAGCTCGGTAGAGCCGCGACCATCGGGAGCGGTTGCCGGCCTTCGTTCTGGCCGATCCCTTTTTCCTTTCATGCCACAATGAAAATACCCCATGACCGGATCCGATACCCGCCAGAAATTCCTGGACTATTTTGCCGCCCGCGCGCACCGCGTCGTCCGCAGCTCCTCGCTCGTTCCCGCCAACGACCCGACCTTGCTGTTCACCAACGCCGGCATGAACCAGTTCAAGGACGTTTTTCTGGGCCAGGAAAAACGCGATTACAACCGCGCCGCGACCTCGCAGAAATGCGTCCGCGCCGGCGGCAAGCATAACGACCTCGATAATGTCGGTTACACCCGCCGCCATCACACCTTCTTCGAAATGCTCGGCAATTTTTCCTTCGGAGACTATTTCAAGCGCGAAGCCATCGACTTCGCCTGGGAGCTGATCACCAAAGAATACGGCCTTCCCAAGGACAAGCTCTACGTCACCGTTTTTCGCGAAGACGACGACGCCGAAAATCTGTGGCAGGAAGTCACCGGCATCCCGAAAAGCCGCATCTTCCGCCTGGATGAGAAGGATAATTTCTGGCAGATGGGCGAGACCGGCCCCTGCGGCCCCTGCTCTGAACTGCACTACGACTTTGGGGAAATCGCCGGCGAAGGCACCTTTCCGCACGATCCCGGCGAGCGCTTCGTTGAAATCTGGAACCTGGTGTTCATGCAGTTCGACCGCGATTCCAGCGGCAAAATGACCCCTCTGCCCAAGCCGTCGATCGATACCGGCATGGGCCTCGAACGGCTCGCCGCCGTGATGCAGGGCGTCCTCTCGAATTACGATACGGACCTGATCCGCCCCATCATCAACCGCGCCGGCGAACTCTTCGGCAAAATCTACGGAGACGACGCGCGAGCCGATACCGTCCTCCGCATCAACGCCGACCACGCCCGCGCGACAGCTTTTCTGATCAACGATGGAGTCGTGCCCTCGAATGAAGGGCGCGGCTACGTGCTCAGGAAAATCATGCGCCGCGCCATGCGCAACGCCCGTATGCTCGGCACCGTCGATCCCTATCTCCATAAATTAACCGCCTTCGTGGCGGAGCACATGCGCGACGCCTATCCGGAAATGATGGAAAGCATCCCCCGCGTAGCCCGCGTCGTCACAGACGAAGAGCATCGTTACGCCACCACGTTCCAGGTAGCCGAAAAGGTTTTTCACGACGAAGCCAAAACCGCCGTCGGCGGCGTCTTGCCGGGCGCATCGGCGTTCAAGCTCTATGACACCTACGGCCTCGCGCTCGACGAGCAGGAAGAAATGGCGCGCGAATTCGATCTCGCCATCGACCGCGAAGGCTTCACGGCCGAAATGGAAAAGCAGCGCACCCGCGCCCGTGCTTCTTGGAAAGGAGCAGAAAAAGCCCAGGTCAATCCCGTTTACCAGGCCTTGCCCCGCACCGAATTCATAGGCCGTGAGACGCTCGAAGCCCCGGCCACAGTAACCGCGGTGCTCGGAGGCGAGATCGCCCTCGACAAAACTCCGTTCTACGCCGAAGCCGGCGGCCAGGTTGGTGATACCGGCGTCCTCCTCTCGACTGAAACAGGCGAGCCCGTCGCCATTATCGAATCCACCTACTCCGCCGCTCCCGGCAAAAGCGTGCATCGCGCTAAACTCGTCGGCCCCGTGAAGGAAGGCGAAACCGTCATCGCCCATGTCGACCCTGAAGCCCGTCACGCCACCATGCGCAATCACACCGGCACGCATCTCCTGCACGCCGCCCTGCGCACCGTCCTCGGCACCCACGTGAAACAAGCCGGCAGCATCGTCGAGCCCTCGCGCCTCCGCTTCGATTTCACCCACTACACCGCGATGGATGCGAGCGAGCTCGCCGAAGTCGAGCGCCTCATGAACCAGCAGATTCTGCTCAACCGTGAAGTCGTCACCAACGTCATGGATCTGGACCAGGCGCTCTCCACCGGCGCCATGGCTCTGTTCGGCGAAAAATACGGCGACAAGGTCCGCGTCGTCTCCATCGCCGATTTCAGCAAGGAGCTCTGCGGAGGCACCCACGTCACCCGCACCGGCGACATCGGCGTTTCGAAAATCGTTTATGAAGGCTCCATCTCCGCCGGAGTCCGCCGCATCGAAGCCATCACCGGCGAAGCGGTGCTGCGCCATTTCGAAGAAAAGCAGGCCGAAGCAGCCGCCCAAATGGAAAAAGTTCTAGCCAGGGAAAAATCGCTGGAGCATCAACTGGCCCAGCTAAAGAACAAGGCCGCGCAAGCCGAAGCCGCGACGCTCGAAACGCACGCCCGCGATATCAAAGGCGTAAAGGTCCTGGCCGCGCAGGTCGACGGCTTCGACCGCCAGCAGCTTCGCACCCTGGTCGATTCGCTGCGCAATAAATGGAAGACCGCCGTCGTCGTCCTGGCCACCGTTGAGGATGGATCCGTCGCCATCGTGGCAGGCGTCACTAAGGATCTAACCTCGAAGGTCCACGCCGGAAAACTGGCGGGCTCGATAGCCCAAGCCGTCGGCGGCAAAGGCGGCGGGCGCCCCGACATGGCCGAAGCCGGCGGCAAAGACGCGTCCGCATTGCCCGCCGCATTATCGCAAGTCTACGTCTCCGTCGAGGCGATGTTGTAAATGGAGCAATTCGACGTCGTCGTCTGCGGCGCGGGTCCGACCGGCCTCGCCTGCGGAATCGAACTCAAGCGCCGCGGCATCAGCGCCGTCCTCGTCGACAAAGGCTGCGTCGTCAACTCGCTCTATCACTACCCGACGAACATGGTGTTTTTCACCACGCCCGAACTCCTCGAAATCGGCGACATCCCCATGACCTCGCTCAACGACAAACCCGTCCGCGTGGAGGCCCTGAAATATTACCGCAAGGTCGCCGAGCACTACAAACTCGACATCCGCCAATATCAGAAAGTCAGCCACATTTCAGGAAATGACGAAGCCTTTGTCACCCACTCCGCCGATACTCATGGCCACGGTCATCAATACACCTCGAAAAAGGTCATTTTCTCCACCGGCTACTACGACGTCCCCAACATG